>NZ_PIJF01000110.1:0-3279 GCF_002809985.1 Geobacillus sp. WSUCF-018B | reverse complement strand
AGCGATCGATGGAAACACGTATACGTACGTTCAAGTCACCCAAGTGACGGAACGGACGATGGAACGCAATGGACAGCTGATGCTCGTTCCTGATTATGAAGTGGAAAGCTATTGGGTGCGGCTCAAAGGATACGAGCATGTTCGAATGAGCGATGTGCTCGCGTTGTATCATGACCATGCGACATGCGAACAGTTTCATAGCGAACTGAAGAGCGACTTAGATTTAGAGCGGCTTCCATCTGGGAAGATGAAAACGAATGCGCTCGTGTTGGTCATGGGAGCCTTCGTTTACAATGGACAAGATCTATTAAGCGATCCGAGACATCCGTTGCACCACAAAGTGAAACGCCGTCGCATCAAGACGATTATTCAGACGGTGATCACGATGGCAGGTCGACTCGTCCGCCGATCACGACAGATCTGGATGAAACTGACGCGAAGGAGTGGGTACAGTATACTCCTACTGAATGTGTATCAAAAATGGAAAGAGGCAAGATAACAAACAGATGTTCGGGTACTCATATCCATCACTCCCCCCTGTACTTTTTTGTCTCTTTTTTGGTTTGTATCTCCATAAAAGAGGATTTATCTCGTTTTCAAACATGAGTGGTGCAGGGAATCATCAAAAAAAGGGATGTATGGATCATATATCCATAGAACTAACACCAAAATCAAAGTTGATTTCCAACCATCACGGATTCAGGAAATAGTTTTTTTATCTGTAGATGAGTATTTTTCATTATAATAATTTCCATGTCATAAGAGGTAAACAGGGTACTCCTTAGGCGACATGGAGCTGTTTTTTGATCGCATCAATGGGAATATCTTGCTTCGCAGCGTTATCAATGAACTCGACGATGCTGTGGCCTTTCCGCGATCGAAGCAACTCCAGCCCAGCGGAAAGGGTTTGTTGGGATTCGGCAATGCTGTACACGCAGGCTAAAGCACCACTGCCCCATACCGTTTCACCGTGACTTAAACAAAATGTTTTTGGCGTGATCGCGCCTCGAATCATCTCCTTCATGGTGTTCACTGCTTCGGCTGCGGCTATCTTTACTTTTGTACATGGGCGAGGCATCTCTCTTTTCGAAGCGGCATGAACACCTCTCATGCGGGCGCAAAACGATAGACGTGGGTGAGGTGGTGGTTTATACTATTTTTGAATCATTTGAATATTCAGGAGTGATAAAGATGGAACAAACCGTTGTTGAAACAAGGTACGGACGGTTGCGCGGGGAAATGAATGAAGGCGTTTTCGTTTGGAAAGGAATTCCGTACGCGAAAGCGCCGGTCGGTGAGCGCAGGTTTTCGCCGCCGGAGCCGCCTGAGGCATGGGATGGGGTGCGGGAGGCGGCCGCGTTTGGCCCCGTGGTCATGCAGCCGTCGGATCCGATTTTCAGCGGATTGCTCGGGCGGATGAGCGAGGCGCCGAGCGAAGACGGGCTGTACTTGAACATTTGGTCGCCGGCGGCGGATGGGAAGAAGCGCCCGGTGTTGTTTTGGATTCATGGCGGCGCCTTTTTGTTCGGCTCGGGTTCTTCGCCGTGGTATGACGGGACGGCGTTTGCGAAACACGGCGATGTCGTCGTCGTGACGATCAACTACCGAATGAACGTGTTTGGCTTTTTGCATCTCGGTGATTCGTTCGGCGAAGCGTACGCGCAAGCCGGGAATCTCGGCATTTTGGACCAAGTGGCGGCGTTGCGCTGGGTGAAGGAGAACATTGCGGCGTTTGGCGGTGATCCGGACAATGTGACGATTTTCGGTGAATCGGCGGGAGCGGCGAGCGTCGGCGTGCTGTTGTCGCTTCCGGAGGCGAAGGGGCTGTTTCGGCGCGCCATGTTGCAAAGCGGTTCGGGATCGCTTCTTCTCCGTTCGCCGGAGACCGCGATGGCGATGACCGAACGCATTCTCGATAAGGCTGGCATCCGTCCGGGCGACCGCGAACGGCTGTTGTCGATTCCTGCCGAGGAGCTGCTGCGGGCGGCGCTGTCGCTCGGTTCAGGGGTCATGTACGGTCCGGTGGTGGATGGCCGCGTATTGCGCCGCCATCCGATTGAAGCGCTCCGCGACGGGGCGGCCAGCGGCATTCCGATTCTCATCGGCGTGACGAAAGACGAGTACAACTTGTTTACCTTGACGGATCCGTCATGGACAAAGCTTGGCGAAAAGGAACTTCTTGACCGAATCAACCGGGAAGTCGGGCCGGTGCCAGAAGAGGCCATCCGCTATTACAAAGAAACGGCGGAGCCGTCGGCGCCTACTTGGCAAACGTGGCTTCGCATCATGACGTACCGCGTATTTGTCGAGGGGATGCTGCGGACGGCGGACGCCCAAGCGGCGCAAGGGGCGGATGTGTACATGTACCGCTTTGACTATGAGACGCCGGTGTTCGGCGGCCAGCTGAAAGCATGCCACGCGCTCGAGCTGCCGTTTGTGTTTCACAATCTCCATCAGCCGGGCGTCGCGAATTTCGTCGGCAACCGGCCGGAGCGCGAGGCGATCGCCAACGAAATGCATTATGCCTGGCTTTCGTTCGCCCGCACCGGAGACCCGAACGGTGCTCACTTGCCGGAAGCGTGGCCGGCGTATACGAGCGAGCGCAAGGCGGCCTTTGTCTTTTCAGCCGCCAGCCATGTCGAAGACGATCCGTTTGGCCGCGAGCGTGCGGCATGGCAAGGACGCTAGAAGATTTGATTCGTGAGGGAGCACCGCCGTCTGCGGAAAAATGGAGCTTCGGCCTCTCTCCTCTAAACCAACAAAGGAACGGCCAACCGCCGTTCCTTTTTATTCGTTCGCCCCTCGGGAAGGAAGCCCGAACTGTTCCGCCAGCGCCGGGTCGCGGTCGATGGCCTCGATGAGCTTGCGCATGACGTTGATGTCAAACGTAAAGTTCGCCCCGATCGGCGAGGTGACGAAAATTTTCCCTTCCTTTGCCTCGCGCGCCCGTTTGAATTGATAGCCGTCAATCGCGATGACGACTCGTTCGTCCGGTCTTGCCATTGAAGTCCCTCCAGTCGTTGCCGATTTGCTTTCTATTGTAACGCATTTCGGCGGTGGACGACAATGATCATACCGCATCCGATTCATCCTATTTCGCGCAGGAGACTCCCACTTCAACGACCAAAGGGAGTAAGTGGGAGAGGAATGCGCGTTCCCCTTTTCTTTTGTGTATGATATAATAAAGGCGTGGAGAAAACCGTTTAATAAAGGCACTCCAATAACTGCTACTCGATGTATGGAGTTGGTTACAGGAAACGTTGTAACCGTAAAACATCG
>NZ_PIJF01000109.1:0-2683 GCF_002809985.1 Geobacillus sp. WSUCF-018B | reverse complement strand
TGATGTGATCAAAAAACAGCTCCGTATCGCGTAAGGGGTACCCTGTTTGTCTCTCTAACCATGGAAATTATTGTAATGAAAAATGCTCATCTACAGTTGATGAGTAGAATCATTGGGTCTCCCCTGCCTGTATTGATTCGAACACTGAATGTTTCATGAAAACAATGAATGGTTTAAAAGTATAAAACCGCTTTTTCATGAACCGACTAAAGTCTTCAATCACTCCAGTAGACTGAAGGTTATTGACAAAATATTTTTTTACCATTAAAATTTATTTTGATGAACAAAAAGGTGGTGGATCCATGTTCTCTATATTATCTGATCATCGTCTATATTTACGCATGTGGCTGTCTCAAGTCATATCCTATTTGGGCGACGGCATAACAAGGGTAGCGCTCATTTACCTCATCGGAAAGTCATCCAGCCATTCTTTGCTCATCGGAATGGTTATATTCGTCCAATTGTTCCCAACTGCTGTCTTGAGCTTAGTATTCGGTCCTCTTGTTGATCGATTTTCTAAGCGGCGGCTGATGGTGTTCTCTGACCTGTATCGAATGATCATCGTTCTTTGCATGGCTGCCTTTGCACACTCCCCCATCATCTTGCTCGTTTTGTTGGGATTGCATGGGATCGGGACAGCGCTATTTGTACCTGCCCAATCTTCCATCGTTCCGTCCATTATCCCAAAGGAACGAATTCCAGAGGCGATTGCGCTATCAAATGGAACAGCATCGGCTATGCAAATAATTGCACCGGCCATTGGGGGACTTTTTCTTTTAAGTGAACGATACGATATCAATTTTATGGTTAACGCCGCTACATTTCTCCTTTCGGCCATTTTGATTTGGAGCATCAAGTTTAAAGAATACCTTCATCATAAGCAGAAAAAGAGCGGTTATTGGCTGGATGCTTTGACTGGATACCGAGACATTTTTCTGTTACCTATCTTGCGTTTTTTCTTATTCATGATGATTCCATTATCCTTCGTGATCGGTATTTTGAATACAAATCTTGTCAGCGCTTTATTGCATCATTTTCATGTCTCTCCTTCTCACTTCGGTTTTCTGGAGGCAAGCATAGGGGTGGGAGCGATTTTAGGTTCTTTACTTGGACCAAAGTTGCTTCAAACCATCCCAGCTAATCGATTATTATGGATAGGAATGATGCTTATTGGCGTATGGATGGCGGGTATTGTGCCTTTGAACGTGTTCGTCCATAATTGGGGGGATTTTCCTCTCTATACTTGGTGTACTATGGTAGGAGTATTGAATGCGTTGGTGAATGTGCCGATTAATAGTTTGTTTATCTCTATTGTGCCGCAAGAATTAAGAGGTAGCGGTTCTGCTTTAATGACGACGTTCTCCAATTTTCCCATAATGCTAGGAATCATGATAGGCGGTTGGTATGCCGATGTGATCGGAAGTGTTTACGCAACCGCAACGAGCGGCATCTTGCTCGTACTGACAACTTGTACTTATCCACTCTTCCAAGGATATCGACAATTGAGCCAAGTTGCATTCAACACAGAAAGGAGTAGCATAGAAGGATGAAAGAATTAAGTGATTTGGAATTGGCCAAAATCTTGATTAACCCAAAACGAAACAAAATTTTGGACTTAACGAAAAACGAAGCCTTAACGGTGAAGGAACTAGCGAAAAAATTAAATGAAAAACCATCGAGGCTATACTATCATGTCAAAAAGTTAGAGGAATACGGCTTATTAGAGGTTGCAGGCGAAAAGCAGGTCGGAAATTTAATTGAAAAATCCTATCGTAGAAATAACGACATCGATACAAATGTGATGCTGAATGAAAAAATGATGTCAGAAAGCAAATCAGAGCTCATGAAAGAATTAAAAAATACTGTTTATACAGGGCTCTCGTTATTGGAAAAAGAATTGGAGGAAAACAAGCAATTAAACCAATATCAACATCATGTGGAACTAAGCATCTCTTACCATCATATGACCGGAGAGGAATGGCTGCACACCCATCATCATCTCTTTCATCAGTTGGGAGGGAACAATCGGGAATTACCCTCTAAAGTGAAAGAAGCCTTAAAAGAAGAAGATCGTTTCAAACGAGGAAAGTATGTGTTTGTGTTGTTAAGTTACAAAATTGAGGACGAGGAATAACCGACTCATGGAATGACTGTGTTTGGCAAGTAAAAAATACACAATATGGCGGTGAATTTGTGCACAACCTTGCCAGTTCCCGTATTTTATCGGTTCTTTTTAGATAGAGCGTGCCGCAATCGATAACTTTCCCCCGTAAAGGTGAGAATATGGGCATGGTGCACCAATCGGTCAATGATGGCGGCCGTTAAACGCTTATCCCCAAATATGGTGTTCCATTGTCCAAATTCCAAGTTCGATGTGACAATAATGCTCGTCTGTTCGTAACACTCGGCAATTAAACTGAACAACAATTCTGCCCCATCTTTATGAAACGGAATAAATCCTAGTTCATCTAACTCACATTTCGCACCTTAACAGAGTCCAAACAAAGGATTTTTTATTTAGTTTTTCAGAATAACTTTTTGACCAACACGACGAGCGATGGCAATCCTTTTTTTACCATCGCTAGTCGTTCCGTATCACGTTACACGTAGATGCTCTCATCCATGCCCAATCCCTGCAGAATCCTTCGCTGGTCCGGGTTGAGGGGGCGATCGAGTGCGCGTT
>NZ_PIJF01000108.1:0-2714 GCF_002809985.1 Geobacillus sp. WSUCF-018B | reverse complement strand
CTCTGCTTTCCTATTGCCTTTTTTGGCCATTTTCAGTATACCCTCACGGATCAGGAGCGTATACCGCACTCACCAAGTGGTGGGGATTTTCACGGAAAAAGGGATGAAGAAAAATCAACAAATTCGACGAAGGGATGACAAATCATGTCGATCAAAACATTTCGGCGCACGGAAACATTCCGTGCGCCTTTGGAGGTGGTCAGCGGTAAATCAACACGCGCGCTGCGGTGCGGTCAGCGCTTTCGCCGATCACGCGGATTTTTAGGCCATAGTTGGGCACGTTCCGCCCGGCGTCGACGGCCCCTTTATTGTCATACGACCGGCTGTCGTCAAACGCCGGCGTCGGCGATGTATCGTTGTCGATCAGCTGTGAGCCATTGATTGCCACGCGGAATGGGGCTCCTTTTTGCAGGCTGAACGCCGCATCGTGCACTTGATAGCGAGTCGGCGCTGTCGTATTGCCCGACCATTTTAACGTATGCTGGTCGGCATCCACAACGCCAAGAAACCCTTCGCCCGGATGGACGCCCGTCCAGTTGTTGTCATAGCCTTCATCCACATACCAGACGACAAGCCCTGGATCGTACGAAAGAAGCCGGTCGCCGCGCAAAATATGGGCGAGCCCTTCATCGACACCGTGGTGGTTGCGCCATTCCAACAAATAGTAATGATCCGAATACCGCTTGCCATCGCTCTTTTCAAAGCCTTCCACCGCAAAGGCGCTGTCCCCTTCGGCGTCGTCGGCAAGCACGGTTGCCCCATCAGCTGTCACTTGAATGTTGTCAATATACCAGCCGGCTTCCGACACCGCCACATCAGTGATGTAATGGAAACGGAGGTCAATCGTTTGGCCCGCATAAGCCGACAAGTCAAATTCCGCCTTCACCCAACCGTTTGACGCGCCGGTAACGCCGTTGCCGGGGTTTTGTCCGTACGGATTGTCAGTCGTTGTAATGTTTCCTTGAATCGTCGTCCATTCGCTGCTGCCATGCGGTTTCACTTCCACCGCCCCGTAATCCCAATCTTTCTCAATCGCATACCATGTGTCAAAAGCGAGCATCGCCTTGGACGCTTTCGTCAAATCGATCGTCGTTGCCATCGTATGATCTAAGTTGTTTCCGCTTCCAGAGAAATAGGCGTACGCACCGCTTGGCGGAATAGTGACGACCGTTTCCTTTTTCGGCAAATTGATGCGCACAGCGTCATGGTTCGTCCCTTTCGTGCTTGCTTCGTCAAGCAATACTTCTACACCGTCTTTTGTAATCTCATTCCATTCAACGGTCGCCCCGGTCAGCCAGTTGCTTCCCGGCATCGTCGATTGCAAAAACTGTTTCGCCCAGGCGCTGAAGCCGGTCGGCTCCGTGCCCGGAATGCGCCCCGCCCAACTTCCGCTTGACATAATCGACCAATAGGCAATGGGCTCGCCCAAGCCGGAGTAAATCGTATCATATTCATCCGGCAGCCCTAAATCGTGGCCGTATTCATGGGCAAACACCCCTGCCGCCCCATCGGCCGGTTCGATTGTGTAGTCGTACGCCGCCAGCTGGCCGCGCCAATACGGCACATCGGTTGTTGTGTTCGGGATGCGATAGACCGATCCTAAATTCCAGCGGTGCGACCAAATCGCGTCGCCGCCGAGCGAACCGCCGCCCGATTCTTCTCCGACGCTGGAGTGAACGATCATTAAATGGTCAATCAAACCGTCCGGTTCGCGATAATTGCCGTCGCCGTCTAAATCGTAGCGATCCTCTTGGTCAAACTCACGCAAATCAATGGTCGGATCCTGGGCGGCCGCCGCCAGCGCCTCGCGCACAAGCGCCCGCGGATTGGCGTCATTGCCATCCGGGGTCGGCACGTTGCCGCCATAGTATTTAGCCGGATACTTCGCCTGATACCAGCCCGCCACTTTTCCTTCGATCGAATAGCTGCCGCCTGATTGCTCTTCATAATACTTTTTCACCGAGATGAGTTTTTCTCCGTTCGGTCCTGCGTAATAGCCGTCATCCCCGCCGAAAATCATGTCTTCATAATGTTCACGGGTATAATCTTTATAATACATATCCGTCTCATTCGGTTGAATGCGGTTGTGCGGAAAATCCGGGTATTCAATGAGCAAAACGAGCACGCGGTCCACCCGCTTGCCACCGTTCCATGCCTCTGGCTTGACAGACGGAACGGAATCGTTTTTCGTCTGGCCAAGCTTTTTTCCTTTCCCATTCAAAATACTGTTTTTCTGCCCCTTCTCGCGCAGCACATCGGCCCGCTTTGCCTCGTATTCGTGCAATTCTCCTTTTTCTTTCGAAGCGTGGGCCGCCTTTTGTTTTAAATAGGCGCGCACCGCTGCTTCCGCCTCAGCTGGGGTGGCGTCAGCGCGAAGCTTGCCGCTTTTTTTCAACATCTCCGCCAGCTTCTCTTCATTCGCCACCGCCAAATCGACCGGACCGCCGTGCCTGGCTGCCAAAGGTGCTCCCGAATTGGCGGCCTGCGGGGCGGACGCCGGCGCTGCCCATAGGCCCATTCCAAGCGACAGCGCAGCAACAAGTGATGTGATCGACCGTTTCTTCAAAAACATCCCTCCATATCAAATAAAAGGTTGATAGAAAATCTATACAATTAAAGTAACTATTCACCCCAGTGCTAGTGTATAAAAAAGCCCAGCACAAATAGGGCATTTCGGTCATAGAAAATGCCCTAGGTAGCGGAAAGAACTCGAT
>NZ_PIJF01000107.1:0-2760 GCF_002809985.1 Geobacillus sp. WSUCF-018B | reverse complement strand
GTTTGTCAACTACATCCACGAACGTCCGGAGGAAGTGCTGCAGCGCTTAGGGTGTGCAGGATGACTGAGAAGTTAACTCTTCATGTTGCATGTATATAGCATCAGAAGGGGAAATATAGGGACATGCGGGCGCATGTCTTTTTGTTTGCCTAAAAATATATCGCTCCATAATTTTTGCAAAATTCACTGCTACAATATAAGTAACGGATGGAGAGGGTGAGAAGAAGAGTGTATTCATTCCTAAGCCAAATCAGCAACCTGCTGAGCCAGCCGTTTCTGAATATGGCCAACAGCACAACAGCGCTTCCTGTTTTGTCAGCGTTTCTTCTTGGCATCGTCGGAGCGATGGCTCCGTGCCAGCTGACTAGCAACTTAGGAGCAATCACGTTGTACAGCAACCAATCTCTGCAAAAGGGGATCGCTTGGAAAGAACTGCTTTTATTTATTTTCGGAAAGGTCATCGCTTTTTCCGGGTTAGGCTTGATCGTCTGGTTGATGGGGAAGGAGATTCAAAGTACACTGACACTATACTTTCCATGGTTAAGAAAGCTGATTGGCCCGATTCTTGTTCTCGTAGGCTTGTATTTGTTAGGGCTTTTTAAAATGTATTGGAATGTCACTTTGTTCAGAGTGCCGGAGAGATGGGTAAAAGGAAAAATCGGTTCGTTTTTCATGGGATTTGGCTTTTCGTTGGCTTTTTGTCCAACGATGTTTGTTTTATTTTTTGTTACTCTAATGCCTCTCGTATACTCAACGTCTTATGGAGTGTTGTTGCCGAGCGTCTTTGCCGTCGGAACTTCTGTACCGGTTATTTTCTTCATCCTCATCCTTTGGTACTTAGGATTGAGCGGTGCTGTCATGAAAAAAGGAAGACGGGTAGGGAAGCTCATTCAGCAAACCGCTGGAATTGTGATGGTATTGCTTGGCGTGTTCGATACCATCACTTATTGGTTCTAACATCCGTCCGAAAGAATTGAAAAATAGGTGGGCCATCAACCTTCTTCACTAAATCACCAGCTTTCTAAAGCAAAAGGAGGAAACCGCTCATGCGCAAAACCGCGATTGTATGGTTATCGTTATTGGCGATGTTGGCGTTTGTTCTCGGGGGGTGCGCAGCCAATTCCCCTCAAGACAAAACCGAACCAGAGAAAAATGGGCAACCAGCCGCCCTTGAACAAACACAAGAAACGAACAAATTCTACTTTACTGCCAACGAGGGCGGAAGCATTTCAAAAATTGATGCGAGAACAAACAAAGTGGTCGGAACGATCAAAGTCGACGGCGCGGTCCATAACGTCCAAGTTTCTCCCGACGGAGCTATTATCGGCGCTACGTTAGTTCCGGCCATGCAACACGGGCATGACCAGTCAATGGATATGAAAGGAATGGCGTTGTTTTATGATACGGAAACGAATGAATTAATCAAAAAAGTGGAAGTGGGACACCATCCCGCCCATATCGTGTTTACTGAAAACGGCAAATACGCCCTTGTGACCAATAATGAAGACAATAACGTTTCCGTTATTGATCTCGCGAGCTATTCAGTCATTGAAACCATTCCAACCGGAAAAGGCCCGCACGGGTTTCGCATTTCCAAAGACAGCCAATACGCGTATGTCGCCAACATGGGGGAAGACAGCGTCAGTGTTCTCAACTTGCAAACAATGAAAGAAGAAAAGAAAATCACAGTCGGATCCATCCCTGTCACAACCGGCATTACTTCGGACGGCAAAACGTTAGTCGTAACGTTGAATGCTGAAAATGCCTTGGCCATTGTTGACGTAACAAGCGGGAAAGTGGAAAAAATCCCTGTCGGGCAAGGGCCAGCCCAAGTGTACGTGTCGCCTGACGATACGTTTGCTTATGTCGCCAATCAAGGGACGAAAGAGGCGCCCTCTCATTCTGTAAGCAAGATAAACTTAAAAACGAAACAAGTCGTGGCCACAATTGAAACAGGAAACGGAGCGCATGGGGTCGTCACAAGCCCGGATGGCAAGTATGTTTTCGTTACGAATATGTTCGACAACACCGTGAGCGTCATTGATCAAGAACAAAACAAAGCAATCCAAACGGTTCAAGTAGGCGAAATGCCCAACGGGATCAGCATCATGCCGTAAAGGAAAAAGTAGCAGGTTGGACGTTCCAGCCTGCTGTTTTTTCTGCGGAATAACGGATTTTCATTTTTCCCTTTTCCTCGGGCTCAGTACGGCAATATACACATTGCCATCTTGAATATAAGCGTCAAATGTATCTAACGGTCTTGGCGGTGGCCCCCCTACATTGATACCGTATTCGTCATATTGCCCCGCGTGGCACGGACATAAGAAGCGGATGCCTGTTTTCTGCATGTTCTCCTCAGCATCTCCAACGGTACACCCTAGATGGGTGCAAATCGGGGACATAATGAGTAAAGAACCATCTTCATTTTTGTTAATGTAGACCACGAGTGTTGATTATCCAAAATTATACATACGCCTTCCATAAATTTGGGCATACTCAAACAAAGCAGCGGCCATCCCGGATTTCCAATCGATAGGAAGCTGCCCAGAGAAAAAACGGCAAACAAACGAAATGAAGGAAAGAGAGACGTTCGTCCGTTTTTTGGTTTGATCATACAGCCATCGCAGCAACACATACGCAATGAACGCCGCAAACAGCTGATTGTATACCGCATTTTCCGTCGTGCCAAACAAGGTTGGGACATTCAGATATTGCTTTACCCAGCGGAAAAAGACTTCAACGGTCCAACGTTGTTGGTAC
>NZ_PIJF01000106.1:0-2771 GCF_002809985.1 Geobacillus sp. WSUCF-018B | reverse complement strand
ATTAGGCACGCCGCCAGCGTTCGTCCTGAGCCAGGATCAAACTCTCCAAAGAAAGTTGATTGGCTTTTGCTTCGGCCCATGCGGACCTCCGCTTTTCGTCGCGCTTCGTTTCGTTCAGTTTTCAAGGAACAAGCAACTGCTTTTAGTCTTTGAGTCGTTTTTTGACTTCTTGACAGAGGAATCTGGATTTTCCAAATTCACTCTCAAATGCTTTATTAATATATCATTTTTTGTGATGGATGTCAAGCCTTTCATTCAAACTCCCGAGAATACCATCACAAAAATCACAAGACTTTTCATAACAAACATTTTTCATAGTAACAATAAATGTTTTTGTTTGTCAAGATGCTATTTTTCTCTAAGCTCTAAGTCTTTTAGATCGCTCCGTATCTATTGAAGCGACGGTTAGTATAATACTACTAAATTATGCTCAAGTCAACTATTATAGCCGAGTTAATTTTATCCAAATCTTAAGCGGTGTTAGCGACAAGTATATGTTTTTTTGAAGAAGCAAGTCTTCAGCTTCCTTATATATCAGTGGTCTAATCTGCCTTGCAGATAAGTTGGTTGTCCGTTCTTACATGAATCATTTCTTGCCATAGACATCGCCGTCTGCGTATAATAGAAAGCAAAGACAACATAAAATAAAAACAGGGACATTGGCGGCCACCAATGCCCTGTCCATACACAGCCGCTGCAAGAAGCGCAGTGGCCCAAGCCTCGGGCATCGTAACCTACCCTCGCCTCGGCCTAGCAGGGTGGGTTACTTTTTGTCTTTGGATACGGCAATCACCGCGACGATGAGTGACGCAAACGCAATCATGAGCGTCAGCGCATCGGCGATCGTCATCATCAGCACCACCCCCTTTCGTTCAGGGAGTGGCCACTGCCCACCCTGCATTTGGCTGTGCATGTTTCATTATACCATCAAATCAATCAAATGCGAATATACATTCGCATCCTCGTTGAAAATTAGGAATGTTTCCCTATCCATGGAGGAAACGCCTCTTTTCTCGCTGCTTCCACAGAACGCGTGCAGCCAGACGATGCCGGTCAGCTCCGAGCCGAGGGCGTTTCTTGACAACTGGCCGTTAGCAATTTGCGGAATGTTCGCGTCAAGCGGCCCGGTGATTTTTCCACTTTCGGAGAGCACCTTATACCAAGCGATATTGGAATCCAAATTATCGTGGACGCGAATATGGGCGTTCTCACCAAGGAGAAAGAGCGGGGACACGTAAAGGGCGATGACGCCAAGCGCCAAAAGGAAAAACCATCGTTCTCGTTGTTCGACCATCGGCATGACGCTCCTATTTCCAAGTTTCTATTGGATACGATGTGCAATGAGAAGAAAATTATTCCTATCGACGAAGGGGGTGGTGATTTTATGAAGGTGGCTGCATCCTTCTTAGTCTCTCTCTTTATTCGCATTTTTCACTCTTTCTCTACGTACACCTACTTAAAATATCTAGACAATGTGATGAAGAACTTTTCTATTACAGTAGAAATATACAAAAAACAGCGGCCCTCTCTTACAAAGCCGCTGTTGACGATCTTCTTTTCTTCTTCTTCGCCCTTGATTTTTCCTTTAATCCGATCCTATGATGATCCTCCTCATTCATCCGGCTGAAAATCGCCGCGAGGATCGATCCAGATATGTTGTGCCACACGCTGAAAATGGCGCTTGGAACAGCCGCCAAGGGTGAGAAATTGGCTGTGGCGATCGCCACGCCCAATCCGGAGTTTTGCATTCCGACTTCCATTTTCCTGCAAAAGAACTGATTTTCTCTATGATCGCCATAAATGGAAACCTCCTTAACAAATGTGCCCGCCAACCGCTTGGATATCTTCTTCACGTTCGACCGCTACGTCAATGGCAAGACGCAGCCCTTCCACGATCGTTTCTAATGCCATGCTGGGCTGCCCGGGATGCCGGGCGGCTTGTTCCGGCAAATACGGAATATGGATAAATCCGCCGCGAATGGGCTTCTTCGATTGGGTGATGTAATGCATCAATCCATAAAACACATGGTTGCAGACGAACGTTCCCGCTGTATAAGAGACAGAGGCTGGTATGCCGTGACGCCTCAACGCCTCGACAATCGCTTTGACCGGCAAGGTTGACCAATAGCCGACAGGCCCGCCTGGAACAACAGGTTCGTCAATCGGCTGCTGGCCTTCGTTGTCGGGAATGCGGGCATCATTGATGTTCACCGCCACTCTTTCAACAGAAATATCCGCTCTCCCTCCTGCCTGTCCGACGCAAATCACCACATCAGGATCCACTTGCATGATTGCGTCATGCAAGATGACTAATGATTCGCCAAATACGGTTGGAATCTCCCGAACTTCAACGATATACCGATCAGTTTTCCATCCGGCTGCTTGCTTGACCGCCTCCAGCGACGGATTCACCGTTTCTCCTCCAAACGGATCAAATCCGGTCACGAGCACTTTTTTCATCGCATCTCCATCCCTTTTTGATGATGAAATTTATAAATCTATGAGTGTAATCACATACATTGCAGCGATGTTGAACGCCAACAGAATCAACGCTGTCGGCACTTGCACGCAAATCCGCCGCTCCTTCTGCCATAGGAGCGACGAGCGGACGAACCATTTGAGCATGGCCGCCGATGGAAGTAAGCCCAGCCGCGGCTGCCGCTTCCCGGATGAATGAACCTCCCCCACTTATCGAAGTGGGGGTTTCCTGTTTCCCCTTCGGAGGTGGATGCATGATAGGCTGGTTGGCAGCCTATCTGCAGGCAACACCT
>NZ_PIJF01000105.1:0-2884 GCF_002809985.1 Geobacillus sp. WSUCF-018B | reverse complement strand
GGGAGGAAGTGTGATCCAGTTTCACGACTTTGGCATTGACATTCAAACGTATACGGATCGTGGGAAAGGGAACGATTTTCCCGACGTGAACCAATGCCCGCACTGTCCATCCCGCCGCCCCTTGCACCGTCACGGATACTACCAACGCTATGCGTTGACGGCAGAGGGGGAGTATCTGTTTTTTGCAAGCAAAAAATGCAGAGAAGTGCAAGAAAAAATACATAGGCTTGCCAGCTCAAGACTTAAGGTTCCAGACCGGGGGAAGAGGACGGCTGGATCGCGGAGAGAGCGTTCCGCAGTCGATAGCTCTCTCCCGTAAAGGCCAGGATGTGGGCATGGTGAACCAAGCGATCCACCAGCGCAGCTGTCAAGCGGTTGTCCCCAAACACCCGATTCCACTGTCCAAATTCCAGATTCGACGTCACGATGACGCTTTTTCGCTCATAACAGTCGGCGATAATATGAAACAACAGCTCCGATCCTTGCTTTTGAAACGGCACATAGCCGAGTTCATCCAATATCAACAGTTCGCACGCATCGATGCTTCGTTTCAGCCGCCCGAGCGTGCCATTTTTCAATGCCTCTTCCAGCTGGGCGACGAGATCCGCGACGCGGAAAAACCGAACCTCATGGCCTTGTTGGCACGCCTGGATGCCGAGCGCTGTGGCGAGATGGGTTTTTCCTGTCCCGGGCGAGCCTAAAAGCAGAACGTTTTGCTTTCGCTCCAAAAAGCGAAGGTCACACAATTCCTTCTTCGATGTCGTGGTCGGCCAGTGGATGTGATCCGACCATTCGTAATCCTTCAGCCATTTCAACTCCCGAAACTTGGCTTTCTTGATCAGCCGGGCCTGTTTCGCCTGCTGGCGGCACGACAGCTCCAGCGCCAATACATCCCGCAAAAACTGTTCTTTCGTTTCGAACATCACCTCCTCGAATCGATCCGCGATATAGGCCAAATGCAGTGCTTTACAAATCTCTTTCACCTCTGCTCTCATCCCTGGACACCCCCTTCCCGAACAGGATGAAGACGTTGATCATACACCGTTAAGTCCGTTTCATAGTCGATCAGGACGGAAGGGGTGTACGATTCTTTCCACTTGGCCGGGTAATGGGATTGCTCGGCTTCCATCAACACCCCGATTTCATGAGGAGCCAAGTCCCATCGCTGGTTCTCATCGAGCCACTGGGCGATTTCATAAAGCGTGCAACGATCCAACAGCGCTCGCAGCCCTTTCAAACGGGCCGCCACCTGGGGCGGGGTGCCAGCCAGATACGTTCGGATCGCTTCCGGCAAGTACGCCCGGTATCGGGAATGCCCGACAACCCGGGGTTTGGTCTCCCACTCAGCGAAAATCTCTTTCCAAGGGATCTCGCGTTTCACGTTCGTATACGGCCTTGGCGCTTCAAGATGGACGTCTCCATCGGAAGAGAACACAACGAAACGATTCCATTCTTTCTTCACCAACACCCGGTTGGGGACGGACAGGCCATGGACGACGAACGCCTTCCCATCCACCATCACTTCTCCGTACTTATTCACGTAAGCGTGATCGAGGGAGAAGATCGGAAGATCTTGTTCCGGCAACGCCAACAGCTCCGGTTGCTCTTCTTGCCATAGTTCCTCGATCCACCGCCCCTTTTCATAATGAGGACGGTTTCGGTCCTCGACCATCTTGCGATGCAGCCACTCCACCAGCTCCGGATCCGACTCCATCAATGGAGCGGGGATGAAACAAAGGTTGCGAGTGTAATAGACTTTTCGCTCCGCATTTCCTTTCTCATGTCCACTGTATGGATTGCACACTTGTACATCAAACCGATAGTAGAGTTGAAATTTCTCAAAAGCCTCGGTGAATCGGCGTTCTCCCCCTTTTCGAATCGACACAATGGCCGCGGACAAATTGTCAATGCGCAATGCCTTTGGCACTCCCCCAGCCTGACGAAACAGCTGCGTCAACCCATGGAGGAAGCATTCACTGTTTTCCACCGGCAGCGGATAAGCAAACGCAGCGTTGCTATAGGGAAAGCTCATGATCAAAACCGATCGCTCTTCTTCCTTCCCCTCCTTCGTCACAACCGTCATCTTCCCGAAATCCACCTGCGCCTCGCCTGGCGGGTGCTCCAGTCGTTCATAGCGCTGTTCTTTCTCGAGCTTGAGCTGCGGTCTTCGTTTTTGCACGTACGCGCAAACGGTGCGATACGAGCCTTGAAATCCATGGTCACGACAAAGCGCTTCAAACATCGTCTTGTTCGTTCGCCGTTGTTTTCTCGGCAGCTTGGCATCCTCCTCCAACCAGTCATCAATGATTTGCCCGTACCCTTCTTCCTCAATCATCCCCTTTTTGCGTTTGATGGTTGGTTGGACAGAAATGTCTCCATCTGCGTATTTCTTGACCGTTCTCCAGTTATATCCCGTTTCACGGGAAATTTCCGCAATCGATAACCCTTTCTTTTCACGCAGTTTTCTGATACGATTAATTTCGGGCATTGCCAGCATCCTTTCGCTCCTCCACTGTTTGGTTATGTGTTCACAACTTCCACAGTAGAGGAAATGTTAGAGGCTGGCAAGCCTTTTTTCTTTGCCTTCAGCTCTGCACTTTTCGTTGCAGAACTCTGTATTTTTATTTTGCACTAAACAAGTATCGCCTTTGGATCGCGCGGTACGCTTCTGAGAATGCCGCAAAACCGTGAGTGTGCTGCCTTCTTTCCTCCTCCCGTATGTTCAATTCAATATACCCAATCCGTCATCTGGCAAGCGGTCAAAGCATGGCTCGAAACGCCAAGACGAGGAGCGAAGACCAAACAGGTTGGTTTTCCCACCAAGGAGGTCATCTTATTTTATGTCCGACGATTTTTACGGAATCTCTCCCGCTTGCATCACGCG
>NZ_PIJF01000104.1:0-3056 GCF_002809985.1 Geobacillus sp. WSUCF-018B | reverse complement strand
GGTGACTCTATTCTACCAGAAAAAAGGGCGATTCTTCTATATTTGAGGCAAAAAAGTGGGGGCTGATCCCAAAACGCATTCGCGTTTTGGGTCAGCCCCCTTTCACAATCGCAGCGTCGCTTTCCTTTCACATTAGAGGAGGCATTTGGCGTAAAACTTAGGCAAAGACGTCCTTGCCTGTTGGCTGGGAAGAAACGGCCGTTCGTTACGATTCGCTCGATTCCGGCGACGGGGCGCGGACGACCGATTGGAATCGGCCTTTATGTGAACCGTCGCAAAACGGTTTATTGTTCGACAGCCCGCACCGACAGAGCGAAAACGTTTGTTTCGTCACAAACGGCTTTCCTTCTCCATCGAGCAGTTCCACATCGCCGGTGACGCGCAGCGAACCGTTGTCATTCACTTTGATTTGCACGTTTGCCATCGCTTGTTCCTCCTTTGCTTTGACAGTTTCGCGTGTTGGCAGGTAAAATGAAAAAGAAAATCAATAAGGAAAAAGGAGTCAGGCATGAGTGTATCGATCACGTTTACGGATGCAGCCAAACGGGCGCTTGCCTCTATTGTAGCGCAATCCGAGCGGCAGTTAAAGCTGGCGTTTGACACGGACGGCTGCGGCTGTTTGGTCGACGGCGTGCCGGCGCTATGGCTTGTCGACAAGGCCGATGACGATGATTTGGCCGTCGAAACGAATTTCGTGCCGGTGCTCGTCGAACGGTCGCGGCTCATCTTTTTTGATGAAGCGATGACGATTGACGTCAAGCCGGGAACGACCGTTTTTCAGCTCAAAAGCCTAGGGCAAACGTTGAATGGTCATATGCCGCTTGTTGAGGTGAAATCCGGCGATGAACGGTAAGTTAGAGCAGCTCGCAAAGACGGCGAAGCAAAAAACATGGGTGTCGTTCACCCATGAAAACGATCCGTACAGCTTGCTTCATTGGTCGGTCGCCGGCCCGTATCATGAGGCGAAAGACGTCTGGCTGCTGCAAAACGAAATGACGTTTGAAACGAAAGAGTTTCCGACGCTGGAGGCGGCCATTGCTTGGCTTGGCGAGCATATGCCGCACATCACCGAAGTGTTGTAAAGGGGACGCCCTGAAAGCCGGTTTGGGCCGCAGGGCGCCCCTTTATGATAAAAGCTGCATCGTCCATGTTGCGGTTATTGAGGACTGTTTTGCCGCTTGGTCGGATGGGTTGCTTTTTCCAATTCTTCTTTTGCGATCACCGGCTTGACCGTATCAGCGGACGGTTTCCCTTTTTGGGCGCGGTTTTTCGCCATCCATCATCTCTCCTTTTCTTTGTCGTGTAGTTGTATCGTTTGACAAATGAACGATTGTTATGCAAGGGGGCGGACATGATGAAGAAGATCGGGCGAAAAAAAGAGCAAGGGACGGAGGCTTTGACGATCGCCGACCGGCTTGGCGCCGCGGTGGAAGCGAAGCTGCTTGAGAAAAAGCGCGCACTTGCCGAGGAAGAAGCGCGGAGGCGGGCGGCAGAGGAAGCGCGGCGCCGCGAGGAAGCGCGCCGCCGTGAGGAACAGAAATCGTTTGCTGAGCTGCTTGAGGAAAGCGAGCTAGACTGGCGGAAATTTAAGTAGCGGAGGGGATGGACGATGAAATCGAATGCGGCAGCGACGCGCCCCTCTTCTTTTCCATTCTGGACGGCCGGAGCAGTCGTCGCGTTGGCCGTCAATTTGCGCGCGCCGCTTACGACGGTCGGCCCGCTCGTGCCCGATTTGCAGCGGGAGCTTGGCCTTTCCTACGCGGCCGCCGGAGCGTTGACGACGATTCCGCTTATGGCGTTCGCCTTGCTGGCACCGGCGGCAGCGGCTCTCGCCCGCCGGTTCGGGATGAAGCGGACGCTCTTTTTTTCGTTGATCGTGCTGCTCGTTGGCGAGCTTCTCCGGCCGCTCTCCGGCAGTTCTTGGCTGTTTGCCGGCACGGTGCTGATCGGTGCAGCCATTGCGGTGGACAACGTCTTGATGCCGGCGCTGGTGAAAGAGTCGTTTCCCGAACGGGTTGGTTTCATGATGGGCATTTATACGGTGACGATGAACATGAGTGCGGCGTTCGCTTCCGGGATCGCTGTTCCGCTTGCCGATGGCTGGGGGCTTGGCTGGCAAGGGGCGTTTCGCTTTTGGGCATTGCTGGCGGCTTTGGCGCTTGCTGTTTGGCTGCCGCAAGCACGCCGCTGGGAGCCGGACGGGGCGCCGTCCGGAAGCCGCCGCTCAACGCTTTGGCGGTCATGGCTCGCCTGGCAAGTGACGCTGTTTATGGGATTGCAATCGTTTTTCTTTTACTGCGTCGTCACTTGGCTGCCGGAGCTTGGGCAAAGCAAGGGGTTGGCGCCCGGTGCGGCCGGATGGCTGCTCTTTTTCTTCCAGTTCGCCCAGCTCCCGATGATGTTCGTCTCTCCGATGCTCGCGGAGCGGATGGACAATCAAAAGGCGCTTATTGGTTCAGCTGTGCTTTGCATGGGGGCTGGGACGCTTGCCTTTTTCGGCGGGCAAGGGTGGTGGCTGTGGGCGGGGGCGCTTGTTGCTGGCATCGGCGCTGGCATGGCGTTTTCGCTTGCGATGATGCTGTTTACGCTGCGGACGCGCCATCCGCTCGCCGCCGCCCAATTGTCCGCCATGGCGCAATCGGTCGGCTACTTGCTGGCGGCTTCCGGTCCGCCGTTGTTCGGGGTGCTGTATGATGCGTCCGGCCGCTTCAATGCGCCGCTTGGTCTGCTTGTTGCCGTCTGCATCGCCATGATGGCCGTTGGCTTAGGGGCGGCGAGGGACCGATACGTAGATGAAAAGAAATAAAGCGGCCCGCTCGTCGCAAATGAGCGGCCGCACGTACCGAACGAGAGCCCGTATGCGGCCGTCAACGGCCGCCGGGCTCTCGATTTGTTTGCATTTTTTGGCTCGATCTATTTTTCAGCAAGGCATGTCGGCTTTCTTTCCGCTCCTTTGGTTTTTATCTTAATTAGGCGAGAAGACTCCCACTTCAACGAAGCGAAGCGGAGTAAGTGGGAGATGAATCGCCTTAACTATATTTTGCTGAAAATAGGAT
>NZ_PIJF01000103.1:0-3059 GCF_002809985.1 Geobacillus sp. WSUCF-018B | reverse complement strand
GTCAACATGCGATTCACCTCCTTGTCTATCAATATTCACATCATGGACAGGAAAAGCAAAAAATATTCAGCTCACTTTATGATGTGGCTGAATAGTTACAAATCAATCGAACATCCTGTCATTCACTACTTTGTGATGATGATGGCATACACGGGACTTCGGATTAAAGAATGCATTCAGCTTACGTTGAATGATGTCGACTTAGAAGAAGGATTTGTACAGGTGATCAATGGTAAAGGAGGTAAAAACCGTCGAGTTCCAATGAATCAACAGTTAATTAAAAAAATGAAAGAATACCTTGAATACCATCGCCCAAAAACAGATTCTTTGTACTTCTTTGCACTCAAAAAAACAGGGACTGTAAGCGACCAATACGTTAATCGTTTGTTGAAAGAAGCATGTGTGAAAGCTGGTATAGAAAAGCACGTCACAAGTCACATTCTACGTCACTCGTTTGCTAGTTACTTAGTCAAAAAAGATACCCATGTTGCCGTCATTCAACGGTTGTTAGGACACGCTAGTCTCAAAACTACTTCTGTGTACTTACACGTTCAACAAGATGATTTGCGTGAAGCAGTTGAACAAATCGACTTCTAAAGGAGGAGAAGAAAATGACAGACTTTGACCCAGCTGTGTACGATGATCCTAAAATCAAAGTGACTCTTGAAATGTTAGCTCAGGGAAAAACACGGGAAGAAATAGCTGCACATTTTGGGAATAAAAGCTCTAAATCCATTGACGTGTACTTTTACAGAAAAGGATTTCGCTGGGACGGGAAAACCTACGTTCCCAGAGAGAAAGAAACCATTTCTGCCGTAGATGAAGCTCGATTTGTAAATACCAAGGCAGCCAAAATTGTACGCCAGCTCAGTCAAAAACAAGTAAACATTCGACAGGTAGCCCTTAAAAATGGATTCGCTACGGTAGAGGAAATGGGAGAATACATGAAAGGACAGGGCTACGTCTGGGATAGTGAATTAGAAAACTACAAATACGACGAAAGTTTGGCCCAAAAGCAAAGAAAAAGTCAAGAAACTTTCCAAAAAGCATCTTTGACATTGGATAAGGGATTGGAAAGATACCAGTCCCTTCTTGATTACCTTCTAACTAAACAAGATAAGCTAATTGCCTTGTTAGAAACAGAAAGTAACGGAACTCTACCTCGATACAAATTCAGAGGAGCAAAGGCTAACAAAACGCTAGCATTGCCTACGTCGTTGCAGACATTGTTGAGTGATTTCAGCCAAGAATTCAACGTTACTCAGCGGGACATCATTGAAGTGGCATTAGCTGAGTTTTTCAAAAAGTACGGATACGAAGAACAGCTGAATAGTGTGTTGCAAACTTAGCAGGGAACCTTCCCCTGTTCTTTTTTTCTGTATTAGAAAAATATGGTTGACAATGCGATTCACCAGATGATATCATTAAGTCACAGTAAATGATATCATCTAGTGAAGGGGTTGATTATAAAGCTTTGTATAAAAAATTTGTATTAAGATTGAGCGAAGAGAAGTATCAAAGGTTAGTGAGTATGTCAGGTGAAAAGAGCCTCAATCAATACATCAATGAGGTTCTCGATTCACACATTCTACAAATAGAGGGGAGAAATACTCAAATGGAAAAAGTAGTGATTGGTGAGATGAAGCATAGCGATTTGCGTGAGGCAGTGGTAGTAACTCAACAACCATGGTTTATGGAGATTCTTGATAAATATAACCTCTATTTCTTCTCACCCAACAGAATAGTCTCACCAATGATGTCATTGCTGTTCTACGGGGATTCTGATTGCGACCCACCAAAAAGCATAAGTCGATTCGGCAAAGTTTCTCATATTTATCGATATGTCACAAGAGAAGATCTCGATTCTATTCCAGAAATGCAAGGTATTCTTAATGATCCTCAGTTTGCAGATGAAATATTAAGTTGGGATAAATATCAAATCGCTGTGCTTTCGGAAGTTACGTTACTTCAGAATCCTATTCCCTTGACTGAAGAATACAAAAATCATCCAAGAATAATAGTTAATAGAACGACGACCTTTGCCAAATTATTAAGTGCGAAAAAAATTGACGATTTGTTTAATTAGAAATAATGCAGAACGGGCTTAATACTAAGTCCGTTTTTCTACTTAAGAAATAAAAGATAAGACGGTCGAGAAAGTAATGATGAATGAAGTGAATCTCGAATTAGGAAGAAAACTAAAATCAAGAGTGGGGAGCGGGAGGATGTTCCCCGCTTTCTTTTTCAGTCATAGCAAGGATTTCCCGAACTCCCCGAAATCCCGTTCCAAAACACTCACTCTCAGAAACTAGCTCTCTCACAATCTCTTTTGTATGGAGATAATCTGTTAACCTTTCTGGGGGAGTGGAGGTTGGAAGATTGTTGAGTGTTCCTTTTGTTTATGTCGTTTTATACCGAGTTTCTTCCATTATATATGCTATTGTATTATGTGTGTTACTCATTTATTATTTGTACGATCTTTTTGAGAATAGCTATTTATTTTATTCTTGCTTTTATCGGGTTTAACGGGGTTTTCGGGATTTGAATTTCACTCATTGAAGGTTGCAATTTTATTGCTGTGGGTTCTCACGGTTTTTACGGGAATTTTTATTTTTTTACTCGTTCGTTTTTCACTCATCTTTTCCTAAGCTGTTCAACATTCTAGTCAGCTTTCACTAGGTTTTTACTATGATACTAATTTTTCCAATTAACAGATTCCTTGAATCCGTTGGGTTTTTTGAGATTTGATTTATTTGGAAATTTATGGTTAATTTTAAGCGATTAACCTTAAACAAGTTAAAGTTACATTCAACAAGGATGTAGATGTAACAACTGCTGAAACTGTTGGTAACTATACATTCCCAACTGCTAGCGGTTTAACAGTAACTGCTGCAAAAGCAAACGGTAAAGAAGTTATCTTAACAATTAACGATGCTAACTCACAAGCTGCTCAACAACAAAGTGTGAGTAAAATATTTGTGGGTGACATTCAGGAATGATTCCCCGACGAGGGTTGCGAACTTTTGTTCGCGACGCTCGTCGGGGCCACCAAGCGAAGC
>NZ_PIJF01000102.1:0-3279 GCF_002809985.1 Geobacillus sp. WSUCF-018B | reverse complement strand
AAAAATTTAGCACATTCCTTCAGAAAAGGGGAGAGGGCTTTCTGAAAGAATGTGCAAAAAAATGGGCGTTTTGTGCTGAAATAAAATGATAATTTACACTATTTACTCCGGCAGGGTATGTATTTTCGATTTGGGGTCTCATTTACATCTTACTGGCAATTTGGATTTTAAGACAAGTTCCTTTTTTACGCCGCGACTTGCCTATGTATCGCCAAGCGTTCGTTCCTTTTGTTATTAGCTGTATATTGAATGCGTTATGGATTGTTGTGTGGCATTATGAATATTTTCTCTTTTCTGTTGTTGTGATGCTTTCTCTTCTTTTTACGCTGATATGGTTATATAAAGTGGTCAAACGTACGAATTCACGCTTTTTTGACATATTTCCATTTTCTGTTTATTTAGGTTGGATCAGCGTTGCAACGATTGCAAACATTTCCTTTGTTTTAAAATACAACGGTTGGAACGGATTCGGATTGTCTGATGCATTCTGGGCGATTGCGATGTTACTTGTTGCGACAGCTTTAGCCCTTCTTTTCATGCTCCGACAACGAGATTACATATATCCGCTTGTGTTTGTTTGGGCGTTTGTTGGCATCGGGATGAAAAACCAAGGAACCGCGTCGCTTGTCGCATACGCTGCATTTTTGTTGGCAGGAGTCATATTAATTAGCGTAGCATCTTTGTATAAAGAAAAAACATAATTGCCCACCTTGGTTGTGGGCGATTTATACATATTTGCTGATCGCTTCGTTGAACTGTTTTTGCATGGTTTTGTCATGCAAAAGTTTTTTGGAAAATAAATATGGACGAATGCTTGGATCTTCTAACATGTGCTTTACTGTGTTTTTGTCGAATGGTTTTTGTGTTTCAATAATTTTTGTTGCTTGCATATGTTTCAATTTTCATTTTGCCATGAGATACTCAAACGGATCCAACAACAAAAAATCTAACAATGCGCCTATTGCAACATATAGTGACTAGCATTCCCATGTTCCCCATTTCCCCCCTCTGCTATTTTTGATAGATCACTCAAAATTTACCTTTTTCCATCGTAACATATTGACAAAAAAAAAGGATAAAATTTTATTGTGAATATTGTGACGATTGGGTGTGTTTGTTGTGAAATTGTATTTACCTTTTTTAAGGGAGATTGAGGTGAAATTCAAGGAAAATTCTTGTCGTATCGAGTCGACTGATGGTTTTTTTGATTTAAGTCATGTAATAGAAAAGGGGGAGGAAGAAAATATATTAAGCATTTTCTTTAGGAAGCAGAGAATTCTAGAAATAAGCATCGACCTATTAACAAAAATGAAAGAGGATTTTAAGGATACTTGCTTAGTAAAATGTTTGACATGCATGGGGGTGGAAAAAAATCATCAAGGGGTACTTTTTCCATTACAGCCAACAAGTGATTTTAGCGTTTATGATCGGGAATTATGTGTGTTTATAGAATTTCTTTATGTAAAAAAAGATATGCCTGTTGTCATCGTTATTGAGCAAAATAATACAATGGTATACGGTAATATAGACGTTATACCGGCTGGAAAGGGTGGGGGTTATCACAGAACTTTTGCACACGTTATTTTATTTGAACACAATCAGCTCTTAGAGCATGTTCAAAAAGCGAATGAATATAAATTTTTCGTGCATTTGTTAAATGGTAGGAAGCTGGCTGAGGGTGTTTTTCGTATAAGGCGGGAAAAGCTTTCATATGGTAAGAAGTATTTTAATTCTTATAGCTATCATTTTGATCAAAAAACATAGGAGGTACTGTTTGGATTTTTCTTATTCAATATAAATAAATGTTTCTATGGAGTACAGCTATTCATTACTTAGCACTACATTTCATTTCTAGTGGAAAGGATGGTTAGCAATGTCTACATGGAATAGAATTGAATCAGGAATTAAACAAGGATTAAAGGATGTAGCGGCTTCGTATGGAATTGATTGGAGTGGTGCTGCTAATACTGCTAGTAAGGTAGGTCCGGCTGTTGGGGGAGGGATTAAGGGAGCTAAAAATGCACGAGCAGAAGTAGAAATGCGTATTTCTAAAGCAGAAACACGATTAGAAGTTGGAAGGATCGAAAAAGCAGCAACACAAATGGTAGCCAAAGGAGCAGCTAAAGGAGCGATTAAAGCGATAGGAATATGGGGATTCATACCTGACATAGCCATATTTGCGAATGGTTTTAGAAAAGGGTACTCAACTGCGGGCAACTAGCAACTAGGAGGGCTTATAGTGGGAGCTTACGAAATAAACGGAATTTTCCTCGTGGTCTTTATCTATTTTCTACTGTTTCGCATCATCAAGACGAAAGACACCGATTATGTTTATGCAATCATCCCTACATTACTGGGATTTATGCTTGTTTATACACCTATTTCTGACTTTATCGAACCTTATATAGCTACCTTAGTAATTGTGGTTGTGGCTATATTATGTTTTGCCATTTTCATTAGATTACAGGTCAAAGAAATTAAAGGTAAATTGCGAAGTAGAAAGGATACGTAAGAACTATTGGGTACCGTCAAGAATTTTGTGTAATGCAAGATGGATAGTGTATCTCTGAAATGGATTTGGAATGGATAGGGAACCGATTTCCTCCCCACAGGAGACTGAATATTCAGTCTCCTGTGGGGAAAGGGAGAATCCCCTTATTTTGTTTATTTTCATTTACAATATATGGTTAATTGTAACGTTCTTCAAACATTCGTTGAAGGGCTTCATGTGCTTCGGCAAATCCTCGCAACTTTCTCCCCGCCCATTTCTCATTAAAGTCTTGGATCGTCAAATACACGACTTTTTCCGCGGCTTCTAAACTGCTCAAACTGTTCATCGGTTTTAGACGTTTCCGAATCTCCTTGATCGTTCGTTCGATGGCATTCGTCGTGTAAATTACACTTCGAATACTGTTTGGATCATTCATAAAGGTGAGGAGGACATCCAACTCATTGGCCCAAGATTGCACTTCTCTTGGGTACTTGCTCGACCATTTCGATTCAAACTGTTGAAACATCTGTAACGCCATCTCCTTATTCGGTGCACGATAAATCAGTTTGAGATCCTCTGCCACTTCAAATTGATCTTTTTTCCGAACACGATTTAAGGTATTACGTACTTTGTGAACGACACAACGCTGTACATCGGCTTTCGGATAAACTTGATGTTAGTCTAGATTATATATAAGTTGCAATAAAGATTTTCCGATTGTTCGATTCTGTTTTCCTTCATAACAAGTCATTTTGATAGAATGCAGCGGGCGTTCTACTGGATGTAAA
>NZ_PIJF01000101.1:0-3289 GCF_002809985.1 Geobacillus sp. WSUCF-018B | reverse complement strand
TGATCCGCTCACGCTCCATTCCAACGATTTTTCTTCCTTTTTCGACATAAGCCCCCTAAATCCCTGCCTCAGGGTGTACTTTTTTCACCGGCCTTCTAGGTTCGCCAAGCAGGAGTCATTCCCGTAAAGTCGCCGAAAGGTGCATTCTTCCGCTTGACGAAGGAAACAGCCGTTCAGTACACTGAAAGAAGTTTGAAAGAAAAGGTGATGAACGTGCGGATTGAAATTCAAGGACTGCCGAATCCGGAACGGTTTCAGCGCCCGCTTGAGGTGATGACCGAGCTGTTTTTCGAAGCGCCGGAGCTGTCGTTCGCGCCGCTTCCTGAGGCCGATATGGCCGCTATGTTTTCCGTCAAGGAAGACGGGGGCATCGCTGTTTCGGGGACGCTGCTTGACAAGACGTCGGGGCGCGTGGAGGAAGTAAGTCATGAACGCAGCACGCCGGCGGATGCTGACGGGAAAACGTACGAAAAACAGCTGAAAAACGCCGTTTTGCATGTCTATTTGACGTTGCTTGAGCGTTCTACCGGCCTCATTCAGCCGTGGGGCGTGCTGACCGGCGTCCGCCCGGTCAAGCTGCTTCATCAGCTTTTGCGCTCAGGCCTTTCGAAAGAAGAGGCGCATCGGAAGCTGGCCGAGGAGTACTTGGTGACTAAGGAGAAAATCGAACTAATGCAGGCGATCGTGGACCGCCAGCTCACGGTCGTGCCGGATTTATACGATTTGGCTCATGAAGTGAGCATTTATATCGGTATTCCGTTTTGCCCAACGAAATGCGCCTATTGCACATTTCCGGCGTACGCCATCAACGGCCGCCAAGGGTCGGTCGACGCCTTTTTGGCCGGCCTTCATTACGAAATGGAAGCAGTCGGCCGCTTTTTGCGCGAGCGCGGCATTCGCATTACGACGATCTACTACGGCGGCGGGACGCCGACGAGCATTACGGCCGACGAGATGGACCGGTTATACGCTCATATGTATGACGTATTTCCAGACGTCGACCGCGTCCGCGAAATCACGGTCGAAGCCGGGCGTCCGGATACGATTACGCCGGAGAAGCTCGAAGTGTTGAAAAAGTGGCGGATCGACCGCATCAGCATTAACCCGCAATCCTACATTCAGGAGACGTTAAAAGCGATTGGCCGCCATCATACCGTTGAAGAAACGATTGAGAAGTTCCACTTGGCGCGGCAGATGGGGATGAACAACATCAACATGGACTTAATCATCGGACTGCCGGGCGAAGGGCTTCCAGAGTTTACGTATACGCTTGAACAGACGGAACGGCTTCTGCCCGAGTCGCTGACCGTTCATACGCTGTCATTTAAACGGGCGTCGGAAATGACAAAGAACAAACAAAAGTACAAAGTCGCCAGCCGCGAGGAAGTGCAGGCGATGATGAAGGCGGCCCAGGAGTGGACAAAGGAGCACGGTTATGTCCCATATTACTTGTACCGACAAAAAAACATTCTCGGCAACTTGGAAAACGTCGGCTACGCCTTGCCGGGGCACGAGAGCCTATACAACATTATGATCATGGAAGAGCAGCAGTCGATCATCGGCCTTGGCTGCGGGGCATCAAGCAAGTTTGTCGATCCGAAAACGCGGAAAATCACCCGCCAGGCGAACCCAAAAGAGCCGAAAGTGTACAACGAGCATTTCGCCGAATATACGGAAGAGAAAATCAATATATTAAAGGAAATATTTGGATAAATAACAACACCCCGGGAACAACCCCGGGGTGTTTTGATTAGCGGTGAAATAAAATGAGCTTGCCGCTCGCGTTGACGCAACGGTGTGTTTTGTCCCAACAGCCGCGCTCGCGCAACTTTTGTTCACCGATTTTTTTCGCTTCTTCATCATTGGCGGCTTCAAACGTTTCATCAAGCAATTTTTCCCCGTCGCGCTCAAACGCGGTCAACGTATACGTTGGCATGTCACCATCTCCTTTCGCTGAATCATCATTCATTTCTCTTTCATTTAGAGGTTGAATCGACAAATTCCTGCTTTTATCTGAAACTTTTTTTTAGATGGCACGTTTTAATAGTGTGAGAGGAAAATTTGTTTTGTGTTGGGGGAATGTGGATGAGTTTGGAGATCATTGAGGTGACGAAACGGTTTGGCCAGGCGACGGCCGTCGACCATTTGACGTTGACGGTTCCGGAAGGGGAGATGTTCGGATTGCTTGGGGCGAACGGAGCGGGAAAAACGACGACCTTTCGCATGATTTTAGGCCTTCTGCTCCCGACGGAAGGGGTGATCCGTTGGCAAGGCGAACCGATTGATGACTCGAAAAGCCATCTGATCGGCTATTTGCCGGAAGAGCGCGGGTTGTACCCGAAGCTGAAAGTGCAAGAGCAGCTTCTGTATTTAGGGCGGTTGCGCGGAATGAAAAAGACGGATCTTCTTCCGGAAATCGACCGCTGCCCGGGCTGACGGATGAACAGATGGCGGAGCTTTCCAAACCGGTTCCGTTCCAAAAGGTGGCATTGGAAAAAAACGCGAAGACGGAAGAGGAGCTGAACGAAGCGCGCTCTCTCGTTTATGTCCTTCTGTTCGCGATGTATATGTTCGTTTTGATGTATGGCGGCATGATCGCGACGGAGGTGGCGACGGAAAAATCGTCGCGCGTGATGGAAATTTTAGTGTCAAGCGTCCCGCCAGTCCAACAGCTGTTTGGCAAAATCATCGGCGTTGCGCTTGTCAGCTTGACGCAATTTTTCGTGTTTTTCGCCGTTGCGTTCGCCGCGTTAAAAACGAGCGGACAGGAAGTGTGGCGTTTCCTCGGATTGGATCACCTGCCGGCCTCAATCTTTGTGTATGCACTCGTTTTTTTCTTGCTCGGTTACCTCTTGTACGCGGTGCTGTTTGCCGTGCTCGGTTCGCTCGTCAGCCGGGTTGAGGATGTACAGCCGGCGATTACGCCGGTCATGATGCTGGTTGTCGCTGCCTTTATGATCGCGATGTTTGGCTTGAATGCGCCAGAGTCGGCGTTCGTGACCGGCGCTTCGTTCGTTCCCTTTTTCGCGCCGATGCTCATGTTTTTGCGCATTGGCCTCGTTTCCGTGCCGGGATGGGAAGTGGCGCTTTGTCTTGCGCTTTTGGCGGCGACGATTGCCTTGCTCATTTATTTTGGCGCCAAAGTGTACCGAGGCGGCGTGCTGATGTATGGACGAATGAACATTTTCAAGGATGTGAACTACCCCCACTTAATTTTCTAGCGAAAATTTGAAGTGGGGGCTTCCAAAGAAGTTTGACTGCTTCAAGCAATCCTTATTCTTTGAGGCGT
>NZ_PIJF01000011.1:0-64150 GCF_002809985.1 Geobacillus sp. WSUCF-018B | reverse complement strand
TCCTATTTTCAGCAAAATATAGTTAAGGCGATTCATCTCCCACTTACTCCGCTTCGCTTCGTTGAAGTGGGAGTCTTCTCGCCTAATTAAGATAAAACGGGCCATTCAGCTAACAAAAAAATAAACAGCGTGACGGGACGTTTGGGCCAATGTTTCCTTGCCGTTTCGGCAAGGCTTTCTTTTTGCCCTCTAACCGTTATGATATACTAGAAAGTATGTACAGAGAAACGGAGGAGAACGAAGTGGCGAAAGGCATCATCCATTATGAGATTGGGGAACAAGTTGATCTCTTTTTGCTCATCAAATCCGCAACGAAAGGCATCGCCAGCAATGGCAAGCCGTTCTTAACGTTGATTTTGCAAGATAAAAGCGGCGACATTGAAGCGAAACTGTGGGATGTCTCGCCAGATGATGAAGAGCGGTATGTGCCGGAGTGCATCGTCAAAGTGGCGGGAGACATCCATAACTACCGTGGCAAATTGCAGTTGCGCATCCGTTCGATCCGTCCTGCTCATCCGGGCGATGCGGTGCGCATCGATGACTTTTTGGAGACGGCTCCGCTCGGGCGCGAGGAAATGAAGGCGAAAGTGATGGAATACATATTTGCGATGGAAAATCCAAACATCCAGCGCATTACCCGCTATTTGTTGAAAAAATACGAAAAGGCGTTTTTTGAGTACCCAGCGGCGACGAAAAACCATCATGAATTCATCTCCGGACTGGCGTATCATGTCGTGTCGATGCTTGAACTCGCCAAGGCGCTCGTCCATCTCTATCCGTCGCTCAATAAAGACTTGCTTTATGCCGGCGTCATTTTGCATGACCTTGGCAAAGTGATGGAATTATCTGGTCCGGTATCGACGGTGTATACGCTGGAAGGAAATTTGCTCGGACACATTTCGATCATGGTGAGCGAGATCAGCAAGGCGGCGGAACAGCTCGGCATTCAAGGTGAAGAAGTTGTCATTTTGCAGCATCTTGTGCTCGCGCATCATGGCAAGGCGGAATGGGGCAGCCCGAAGCCGCCGCTCGTCAAAGAAGCTGAGGTGCTTCATTACATTGACAATTTGGATGCGAAAATTACGATGATCGACCGCGCGCTCGAGAAGGTGAAGCCGGGCGAGTTTACGGAACGCGTTTTTGCCCTTGACAACCGCTCGTTTTACAAGCCGGTGTTTTTATCTGTTTCAAAGCCGGGGCATGGGGGTAATGACAAATAGCCCTGGCAAAGGAGGGATGAAACCGTGATCGAACCAATCATTGAAATCGTCCCGACATCCCAGCACGAACAGGCGAAAGAAACGTTGAGCGAACTGCGCCGACAGTGGAAGAAAGCGAAGAAGAAAACAAAGAAGAAGCGAAACGAAGCATAAGCGTTGTCCCGAGGAAAGAGGCGGTGTCCCCGCCTCTTTCTTCATGCATACAGCTGGCCGTTCACGCGTATAGTGTAGTAAGACAAGCGTACAAGGAGGGGATGGCGATGCTCAGTTTGCCTTGGTGGGTGTATTTGGTTGTTGCCGGCATTATTTTCAGCGGCTACATGACTGTAAAAACAGCGGCGCGCGAGCGGGAAATCGACGAGGCGTTTATAGAAAAAGAAGGCGAAATTTATATGGAGCGCATCCGTCAAGAACGGGAGCGGCGGAAGCAAGCGAAGTCCTTGCAATAGCCAAGGGCTTTCTTTTTTTGATTTTTGAAAACGCTTTTTTCAAAAAATTCTCTTTCTTTTTTTTTGAATCGTGTTAGGATAGTAATATCAACGGACTACCAGGAGGCAAAGTGAGGGATGACGATGAAACGAGCATACAACTTCAACGCCGGCCCGTCCGCGCTTCCGCTTCCGGTGCTCGAGCGGGCGCAAAAAGAGCTCCTTAATTTTCAAAACACTGGCATGTCGGTGATGGAATTAAGCCATCGAAGCAAGGAATACGAGGCGGTGCACAATGCGGCAAAAGAGCGGCTCAAGCAGCTTCTTGGCGTGCCGGACGGGTATGACGTTTTATTTTTGCAAGGCGGGGCGAGCTTGCAGTTTTCGATGGTGCCGATGAACCTCCTCACGGAAGGGAAAATCGGCTGTTATGTGCTGACCGGGGCGTGGTCGGAGAAAGCGCTGAAAGAAGCGCAAAAAATCGGCTTGACAACGGTTGTCGCGTCGAGCAAAGAGGCGAACTACACGTATATTCCGCCGCTCGATGATGTGAAATGGCCGAAAAATGCCGCCTATGTCCATATTACGTCCAACAACACGATTTTCGGTACCCAGTGGAAGGAATTTCCGGACACGCCGGTTGACTTGGTCGCGGATATGTCGAGCGACATTTTAAGCCGGCCGTTCGATGTCAGCAAGTTTGCCCTCATTTACGCCGGGGCGCAAAAAAATCTCGGGCCGTCAGGAGTCACGGTTGTCATTCTTCGCAACGATTTGCTGGAGCGCATTCCGGATGGGCTGCCGACGATGCTGGATTACCGGACGCACCAGAAGAGCAATTCGTTGTACAACACGCCGCCGACGTTTGCCATTTACATGCTGTCGCTCGTGCTCGAATGGGTCGAAGAGCAAGGCGGTGTGGCGGCGATGGAAGAGCGCAACCGGCAAAAGGCGGCCGTGCTGTATGAGGCGATTGATGAAAGCGGCGGCTTTTACAAACCGCACGCCGAAAAGGGGAGCCGTTCGCTCATGAACGTCACCTTTACGCTTCCAAATGAGGAGCTGACGAAAACGTTCCTCGCTGAGGCGAAAGAACACGGGTTTGTCGGGCTCGGCGGGCACCGATCGGTCGGCGGCTGCCGGGCGTCGATTTACAATGCGGTGCCGCTTGAGGCGTGCGAAGCGCTCGCATCGTTTATGAACGATTTTCGCCGCCGCTTTGCCTGAAACTTTCTTCTTCACTTTTGTACTGCAAAGTGATATAATAATAGAAAATTCTCGAGCATGAGAATAGATGAGGAGAGATGAGGAGAGATGAGCATGAATGTGAGAGCATTAGTATCGATGGCGCTGTTAGTCGGAATCGGAGCCGTGTTGCACGCCGCCATTCCGGGGTTGTTTTTCGGAATGAAGCCGGATATGATGCTGGCGATGATGGTGTTGGCGATTTTGCTGTTTCCAAACGTCAAGGCAGCCGGTCTTGTCGGCGTCGCCACCGGGTTGATTTCCGCCATGACGACGACATTTCCGGGCGGGCAGCTGCCGAATATGATCGACAAAATCATCACGGCCTTCGTCGTCTTTGCCCTGATCTTTGCGGTGAAAAAGTACAGCCAGACAGTGGCCGGGGCGGCGGTGCTGGCGGCTGTCGGCACCGTCATTTCCGGGGCGGTGTTTTTAACCGCGGCGCTCCTTATTGTTGGGTTGCCGGGTGGAACGACCTTTTCTGCGCTGTTTGTCACGATTGTGCTGCCAACCGCGGCGTTAAATGCGGTGGCCATGGCCATTATCTATCCGATTGCGGCGTCCATTTTCCGGCGGATGAACGTCACAGCGCACGTGTAAACGGCAAAAAACCCGATCATGGCTGGTCGGGTTTTTTGCTATCAAACAGGCGGAACGATGCTGGTTTGCAGCTCGTTCCCTGCCTTTCTTTATTTGAAAATTCAAACAAACGCTAAGCGTAGCTGAGAAGCCAGGCGGCAAACAGACAAAGCGATGCTATTCCAATATAGCGCAAAGCTTGCTCTTTGAGCAGCGCCTTTGGCGGGTACGCCCGCGCTTTCCATAAAGAAAAGAAAGTGTTTATAAAAAGACAGAAAAATACGAATCCGATTGCGGCAAGCATCCATTGTATATACATCATTGCGTTTTCCTCCTGTATGCGGCAGTCTCCTTAGGTTTATTACTATGAATATGCAAAAAAAATCATAAAAATAAATATTTTTGTCTTTATTCTCTTTTGTTTTATTGATATAATAGGAAATAAAAAATACGGTGAGGGAAAGAGTGGGTGGAACGATGAAGGGGACAGAACAGCATTATTCCGTTAAAGAGGCAATGCTATTTAGCCAACGGATCGCCCAGCTGAGCAAGGCGCTATGGAAATCGATTGAAAAAGACTGGCAGCAATGGATCAAGCCATTCGATTTGAACATTAATGAGCATCATATTTTATGGATTGCTTACCATTTTAAAGGGGCATCGATCTCAGAAATTGCCAAATTTGGTGTGATGCACGTTTCGACAGCTTTTAACTTTTCAAAAAAGCTGGAAGAAAAAGGGTTGCTTTCGTTTTCCAAAAGGCAAGACGACAAGCGCAATACGTACATTGAGTTGACCGAAAAAGGCGAAGAAGTGCTGATGAAGCTGATGGAAACGTACGACCCGACGAAAAATGCGGTCTTTAATGGGGCGTTGCCGCTGCGCGAGCTGTACGGGAAGTTTCCTGAAATTTTAGAAATGATGTGCATCGTCCGCAACATTTATGGAGACGATTTTATGGAGATTTTTGAGCGGGCGTTTGAGAACATTAAGGAAGACTTTGTCGAGCAAGACGGCAAGCTCGTCAGGCGGACGGCGAAAGCGACAGAGCAGGAGAAAGAGCTGGCCAGCCAGGCTAATTGACGGTTTGAATGAGCATTTTCAGCTCGGTCATCAGCGGCACAAACAGTTGTTGGGCCAACATGGCGTCAACCGTTTGTTCGAGCGGAAGGTTCGGATGGAGCATCCCGGCAAACTGCACGAGCAGAGGGGTGAAAATCGTCAACCCTTCCGCTTTTTGCCGCTCATATTGCTCGGCGAGCTCTTGGCAAAACGATAGGAATGCGTCGACTTCTTCTTTGGTCAAATCAGCGCGGATCACAAGGGAGTAAAACGGTTTTTTCGTTTCATCGACCATTTCCAGCAACAATGACTGGTGAAATTCGAGCTTGGCCACTCGCTTTTCCAACGACTCCATACACCGTGCTCCTTTGGCTGGCATAAAGTGCAACCGTGTTTACGTATATTTTACCGGATTTGTGCGCATTCACCAATAGGGAAAATCGCTTCACCGTATTTTTCGAGAGAAAAAAGATTGATTTCCGGCGGCGGACGAGGTAAAGTTAAAGCCATGGACGGTGTTTGGTGAAGATGAGAAGGAGGGGAAGAGTTTTGGCGCTTTACTTTATCCCTCTGGCAGTGGCGGTTTTATTTTTTGTGAATCAGCTCACCCACTCGCTTTGTGCGCAGCGAGACATCCCGGAGGAGCAGCAGCCGGCGGTTTTCCGGACGATCAACGTACTGATTACGATTTTATTGATTTCTTCTTATTTTGAAGTGTTGTTTACATAACGAGGAGCCGGTGCGGCCGATCGGGAAAGAGGAAGAAAGAGGGTGCTCCCGGTTTCGGGGGACACCCTCTTTTGTTTAGTAGATGACACAGGCGCAGCCGACGATGATCAGCAAAATAAACAGCACAACGATTAACGCAAAGCCTCCGGCATAAGGTGCGCTCATCGTAACACCCCCTTTCGGCGAGAAGAAGCCTGCCGCGGCGCTTCATCTCCATCATATGTATGGCAAGCGTACATGTTATGGGCGGATGACTAACATGGAAAAAGGTTTTTTTTTCGCTGGAAATATGGTATAGTTATTGTCGTAGTTCAAGCGGACAGGCGCTTTTCCCCTGGCGCCGCTTCAGGGCGCGCCCGCGGGGGGGGGGGGGTCTGGCGCTGAACAAAACCGGACAGTGTAAAATAATGAAAAAGATGCAGGGGTTGTGAAACAGATGAAAAAGTGGATGGCAGCCGCCGTCGTTGTTTCGCTTATGGCGTTATCGGCGTGCAACAACGGCGATTCAGAGGCAGTTGTTGAAACGAAAAACGGCGACATTACAAAAGACGAATTTTACAATGAGATGAAAGAGCGCGTCGGCAAGACGGTGCTTCGCGATTTGATTGATGAAAAAGTATTGAGCAAAAAGTATAAAGTGACCGATGAGGAAATTGACCGTGAAATCGAGCGGATCAAAGAGGCGTACGGCACGCAATACGACTTGGCTGTACAGCAAAACGGAGAAAACGTAATCCGTGACATGGTCAAACTTGATTTGCTGCGGACAAAGGCGGCGATCGAAGGTATTAAAGTGACCGATAAGGAACTGAAAGAATATTACGATAACTATAAACCGAAAATTCGCGCCAGCCACATTCTGGTGAAAGATGAAAAAACAGCGAAAGAAGTGAAAGCGAAGCTTGAGAAAGGCGAAGACTTTGCGAAGCTGGCGAAAGAGTATTCGCAAGATCCAGGATCGGCATCCAACGGCGGCGATTTAGGCTGGTTTGGACCGGGGAAAATGGTCAAAGAGTTTGAGGATGCTGCTTATAAGCTGAAAGTCGGCGAAGTGAGCGATCCGGTGAAAACCGATTACGGTTACCATATCATCAAAGTGACAGACAAAGAAAAGAAAAAATCGTTTGACGAAATGAAAGACGAAATCGTCTTTGAAGTAAAGCGAAGCAAACTCGATCCGACAACGATGCAGTCGAAAGTGGACAAGCTCGTGAAAGACGCCGATGTTGAGATCAAGGATAAAGACTTGCAAGATGTGCTTGGACAACAATGAAAAACGGAAGCAGGGCGGCCTGCTTCCGTTTTTTATGGCACGAATAAAGGCGAAGTGGGCGGTCAGCTGAGCTGTTCGCGGATCGTGGCGGCGATCGCCTGCAAATCCGCAGGGGTGTAGTCGCTCGCATGCGATTTCCAGACCGCGCCGAACCCGTCGCCCTTGCCGTAGCGCGGAATGAGATGAAGATGGTAATGGAACACCGTCTGCCCCGCTTGCTCGCCATTGTTGTTCAATAAGTTGAGCCCGACGGGGGAAAACGCTTTATTCAGCGCGTTGGCGATTACCGGCACGGCGCGAAACAGACGGCCGGCTGCCTCCGGCGTAAGCGTAAAAACGTTTTCTGTATGTACTTTTGGGATGACAAGCGTATGCCCTTTCGTTACTTGGCTGATGTCCAAAAAGGCAAGCACATGCTCGTCTTCGTACACTTTCGCCGCCGGCAACTCGCCGTTGACGATTTTGCAAAAAATGCAATCACTCATAGGAACGGTCACCCTTTCCTTTCGTTTTCTTCATTTTACCATAAAAAAACCGGGATGTAATCCCGCATGCGGTTACATCCCGGCTGGTGAAAAGGGGAGAGGATGATTCAAGCAAATGTGCGTTTGATGAACACCCCATTTGCGACAAAGTCGTTTAGGCGTGAGCGCTTCCTTTGTTCAACGCGACCATCCCCTTTGGACAGGTTCGTTGCTTCTCAGCAACAGACAGATGGCCCTTGTTCATGAACGGTTTACAACGTCTTGCGGCTCACAACGGTGTCTTTGACGAACACCCCATTTCAGATGGATCGTTCATCAGCCTTTGCTTGGTGAATCCCCATCCCCTCTTCGCTATTTATCATGCCCGCAGAGGCAGTGTTTATGCAGGGAGGGGCAACAAACTTTTTTGGTAAAAACCGCTTCTCTTTGGTACAATGGGGGCAAAAGCCATTTCGCGGTGGAAGGGGTTAGCGGACGATGGCGCTTTTGCAAGTGGATCATATATCCGGAGGGTATACAGCACAAAACGTGCTTGAGGATGTGACATTTTCGGTTGAGCGCGGCGAAATGGTGGCCTTGATTGGCTTGAACGGGGCCGGGAAAAGCACGACAATCAAACATATTATCGGTTTGATGGAGCCGCGCCGCGGGACGGTTTCGATCAACGGCTATACGCTCGCGGCCGAGCCGGAGGCGTACCGGAAGCAGTTTGCCTTTATTCCGGAAACGCCGGTGTTGTATGAAGAACTGACATTGGAAGAACACTTGCGTCTAGCGGCGATGGCGTACGGGTTGAGCGAGGCGGAATACGAACGCCGCCTTCCTCCCTTGCTTCGCGAGTTTCGATTGGAGCGGCGGCTTTCCTCGTTTCCGGCTCATTTTTCGAAAGGAATGAAGCAAAAAGTCATGATTGTATGCGCCTTTTTGCTTGAACCGCCGCTTTATATCATCGATGAGCCGTTTCTCGGCCTCGATCCGCTTGCGATTCATGCGCTGCTCGAGCGGATGAATGAACAAAAGGCGAAGGGAGCCGGCATTTTGTTATCAACCCATATTTTAGCAACGGCCGAGCGGTATTGCGACTCGTTTGTCATTTTGCACCAAGGGCGCGTGAAAGCGAAAGGAACGCTTGATGACATCCGCCGCCAGTCCGGGTTGAAACATGCGACGCTTGATGAGGTGTACATTGAATTAACAAAGGATGATGCGCCATGATGGACGCCGGCAAGCTTTGGCAGGAGCGCTTTCGAGCGGAGGGGAGGCGAAGGCTCCGGTACTTGCGTTACATGTTCAATGACCATTTGCTTGTCGGCCTGTTCATCGTGTTGGGTTGGGCGGCGGTCGTGTATAAACGCTCGATCGAACAGCTCCCCCCCTCATTTCCGTACCCAGCCATCGCTGCGGCGGTGTTTGGCTGGGCGGCGGCGTCAGGGTCGGTGCGCACCTTGTTCCGTGAAGCGGATATGGTGTTTTTGCTGCCGGCCGAGCGCCGGCTGCGTCCATATATTCGCCGGGCGTTTGTTTTCTCTGCAGTGTGGCACTCCTACGGCCTATGTTTGCTTCTTTTGGCGGCCGGACCGCTCCATGTCCGGTTTTCGCCGGTGCCGTGGCCGCTCTTTTTGCTCGGCATCGTCTGTTTAAAACTATGGAATTTATGGGCGAGTTGGAAGGGGAATTACATTGCTGAACCGTCGTTTCATCGTTGGAGCGCGCTTGTCCGCTTGGGCGCATCGGCGCTTGTCGTGTACTTTTGGCTGGCGGCGGCGCCGTGGCCGTTTTTCGGAACGGTCGCCGCGTTGATGGCCGCTCTTTCCGTCTGCTTATGGCGATGGACAGAAGGGAAAACATGGAAGTGGGAGCGGCTCATCGCCGAAGAGCAGCGCGCAGCCCGATTGTTTTACCGGGTGGCCAACTTGTTCACGGACGTTCCGGAATGGCGGGAGACGGCGAAGCGGCGGCGTTGGCTCGACCCGTTGCTGGCCTTTATTCCGTACGGGACGCGGCACGTCTTTTTCCATTTGTATGCACGCACGTTTTTGCGCGCCGGCGGGTACGCAGGACTGTATGTGCGGCTAACCGCCATCGGATGCGTCGTGCTCGCGGCGGCCGACCATGAATACATGCGGGCGGCCACGGTGCTTTTGGTGTTGTATGCGACCGCTGTTCAATTGGCGGCGCTTCCTCATCGCCACCGTTATTCGCTATGGACGCGGCTGTACCCGCTGCCGCGGACGGAATCGCCCGCCGCTGCCATGCGGCTGTTCGCCATCTTGCTCATCGCGCAAAATACGTTGTTTCACCTTGTATTGGCTGCTGTCTCCCCCCGTTTTCTTTGGCTTGCCACTTGGGTGGGCGGAAACGCGTGGGGGATCTGGGCGGCCGGGCGCTATGGACGCCCGCGCCGGAGGGCCAACGCCGGCTATTAGCGCTTTTCGAGCCAAGGCCGGCGTCTTTCTTTTTTGAAAGGGGCGACGGAAAGCCCTTAACGTGCTGTTTCTGCTTGATGCTCTCCCAGCGCAGCGCTTCTTTTTTGTTTCACACCTTCTTTCCCGCTTCATATGCTGTAGTACACCAGCCCAGGCGCATGTCCGGCAGGCCGGCTGGAAGTTGGGGAGAAAGGGGATTGTGTATGGGTGTAGAGCTTGTGGCGCTGCACTGGATTTACTTGCTGTTTATCATGCTCATCATTGGGTTTATGGTCGCCCGCAAGGATACATCGCTCATTTGCATTGCCGGCATCTTTTTATTGGCGGCGGTCGCTACCCATTCACTGAGCGCGGCGGTCAGCGGAGTGTTTAACAGCTTTATTTACGCGATTACGGAGCTATTGCCGACGATTTTAGTCATCTCTATTATTGTGGCGATGAGCAAAGTGTTGTCGGCGACCGGCATCAATGATGTCATGGTATCGCCGTTTGTCCGCTTGATCCGCACGCCGGCTTGGGCGTATTGGACGATCGGGATTTTGATGATGGTCATCTCCTGGTTTTTCTGGCCGTCTCCAGCCGTTGCCTTAATGGGGGCGGTGCTGTTGCCGGCAGCGGTCCGGGTGGGCTTGCCGGCGTTAGGAGCGGCGATGGCGATGAACTTGTTTGGGCATGGCATCGCGCTTTCCGGCGATTTCATCATTCAAGGGGCGCCGAAACTGACCGCCGATGCAGCCGGCCTGCCGGTTGGCGACGTCATCGCCGCTAGTGTGCCGCTCGTGTTTGTCATGGGGGCGGTCACGACCGTCACCGCGTTTTATTTGCTGCGCCGCGACATGAAGCAAGGACGTTTGGTGGGCGGCGATGCAGAAATCGCTGCTGCCACGGATTCGGCGCTCGAAAAAACGGAAGGACTGCTCGCCGAGACGGCGAAAAAATGGCTGGCGCTGTTGATTCCGGTGTTGTTTGCCCTTGACGTCATCGCGATGTTTTATTTGCGCTTGCAAGGCGGCGAGGCGACAGCCTTAGTCGGCGGAACCGCGATTTTTATTTTGATCCTCATTTCCGTTTTAGCCCACCGGCAAGAGAGCTTTGCTGAAGTGACCAATTACTTTATTGAAGGATTTCAGTTCGGATTTAAAGTGTTCGGTCCTGTCATTCCGATTGCCGCCTTTTTCTATCTTGGCGATGCCGGATTTGTAAAAATTATCGGCGACTACTTGCCGCAGGCGTCACAGGGCATTGTCAACGATTTAGGGGTCGCCTTGGCTCATGCAGTGCCGCTGAACAACGAAATCGGGGCAGTGACGCTCACGATTGTCGGGGCGATTACCGGTCTTGACGGCTCCGGGTTTTCCGGCATCTCGCTCGCTGGTTCGGTCGCCCATTTGTTTGCGGTCGCCATTGGCGGCGGGGCGGCCACGTTAACGGCGCTCGGCCAGATCGCTGCCATTTGGGTCGGCGGCGGCACGCTTGTTCCGTGGGCGCTCATCCCGGCCGCGGCCATTTGCGGCGTCGATCCGTTTGAGTTGGCGCGGCGCAACTTGATTCCGGTAGCGGTCGGTCTGGCGGTCACAACCGTTGTCGCCATGTTTCTGATCTGACGAAAAAAGCTGTCCTGTGCGGCCAGGGCAGCTTTTTTGGTATAATGGTCATGGGCTGAAAATCGGTCGATTTTTTGACAGTTTGTTTCCTTCTCTATACATTGAGCGGGGAAACCTGTATAGTGAAAAACAGATAAGCAAAAAAATCGGAAACGGACAGCTCGATTGGGGAAAAGAAAGGCGGATGGAGATGACAAGACGGATCAACGATACATTTTTGCGCGCCTGCCGCGGCGAGAAAACGGATTATGTGCCGGTCTGGTACATGCGGCAAGCCGGCCGGTCGCAGCCGGAGTACCGGGCGCTGAAAGAAAAATACTCGCTGTTTGAGATTACGCATGAACCGGAGCTGTGCGCCTATGTCACGAGGCTTCCGGTCGAACAATACGGCGTTGATGCCGCGATTTTATATAAAGACATTATGACGCCGCTGCCGGCCATTGGCGTGAACGTCGAGATTCAGGGCGGCATCGGGCCGGTGATCGCCAATCCGATTCGCTCGCTTCAAGACGTCGAGCGGCTTGGGGAGATTGATCCAGAACATGATGTGCCGTATGTGTTTGAAACGATTCGGCTCCTTGTCAACGAACAGCTGGATGTGCCGCTCATCGGGTTTGCTGGTGCGCCGTTTACGTTGGCGAGCTACATGATTGAAGGCGGACCATCAAAAAATTACCATAAAACAAAAGCGTTTATGTATGCGGAACCGAAGGCATGGTTTGCCTTAATGGACAAGCTCGCCGAGATGACGATCCGCTACGTGCGGTCGCAAATTCAGGCCGGGGCGAGCGCGGTGCAGATTTTTGACTCTTGGGTCGGGGCGGTGAATGCGGACGATTACCGGGTGTTTATTAAGCCGGCGATGGCGCGCATTTTTGCCGCTTTGCGCGAGGAAGGCGTGCCGCTCATTATGTTTGGCGTCGGGGCGGGCCATTTGGCGCGCGAGTGGAACGATTTGCCGCTTGACGTCATCGGCCTTGATTGGCGGCTGTCAATTCGGGAGGCGCGCCGCCAAGGCATTGTGAAAGCCATCCAAGGCAACTTGGATCCGGCGGTGTTGCTCGCTCCATGGAATGTGATCGAAGAGCGGGTGAAACGCATTTTGGACGAGGGGATGGAGCAGCCGGGCTATATTTTTAACCTGGGACATGGCATTTTCCCTGATGTGCAGCCAGCGACTTTGAAGCGGCTGACGGCTTTTATCCATGAGTATACTTCAGCAAAGTAAACGAGGTGCAACACAATGAAGAACATTGTCGGACTGCTTGTGATGGCGTACGGCACGCCGTACAAGGAAGACGATATTGAACGGTATTATACGCATATCCGCCACGGGAGGAAGCCGCCGCAGGAACAAATCGAGGATTTAAAAGCGCGCTATCAAGCCATCGGCGGCCTGTCGCCGCTGGCGAAAATTACGGAAGAGCAGGCGAAACGGCTCGAGGAGCGGCTGAACGAAGTGCAAGATGAAGTCGAGTTTCGCATGTATTTAGGGCTCAAACATATTGAGCCGTTCATTGAGGACGCGGTTGAACGCATGCACGCCGACGGCATAAAAGAGGCGGTTGGCATTGTGCTGGCGCCGCATTATTCCACATTCAGCATCCGCTCGTACAACGAGCGGGCCAAAGCGGCGGCGGAAAAGCTTGGCGGCCCGGTTATTTATACGATTGACCAGTGGTATGACGAGCCGAAGTTTTTGCAATATTGGTCCGAACGAGTGAGAGCCATTTTTGATGCCATGCCGGAACAAGAGCGGGAACGGGCGGTGTTGATCGTCTCGGCCCATAGTTTGCCGGAAAAAATTATTCAAGCCGGTGACCCGTATCCAACGCAGCTCGAAGATACAGCGAAACGAATTGCTGATCAAGCCGGCGTCGCCCACTATGCTGTCGGCTGGCAAAGCGCCGGCAGCACGCCGGAGCCATGGCTTGGCCCGGACGTGCAAGATTTGACGCGCCAGCTCCATGAAGAGCACGGCTATACGTCGTTCGTTTATGCGCCGGTCGGTTTTGTCGCCGACCATTTGGAAGTGTTGTATGACAACGATATTGAATGCAAGCAAGTAACCGAAGAAATTGGCGCCCGCTATTACCGGCCGGAGATGCCGAATACCGATCCGCTGTTTATTGATGCATTGGCGACGGTCGTGTTAAAGCGGCTCGCAAAAGAAGGCGGTAAGCATGAGTGAAGGAAAACGGACGGTTGTGATTATCGGCGGCGGCATTACGGGTCTCGCGGCCGCCTACTACTTGCAAAAAGCGGCTAAAGAACAGCATCTGCCAGTGACGTGTAAACTTGTCGAGGCGACGCACCGGCTCGGCGGAAAAGTGCAGACGGTCGTTCGTGACGGTTTTGTCATTGAACGGGGGCCGGACTCGTTTTTGGCGCGGAAAACGAGCGCATTCCGCCTTGTGAAAGAAGTCGGGCTCGAACGGGAAATCGTTCATAATGCGACCGGAAAGTCGTACATTTTGGTCAATGGAAAGCTGCACCCGATTCCAGGCGGAGCGGTGATGGGCATCCCGACGCGCATCGCCCCGTTTGTGGCGACCGGGTTGTTTTCGCCGGCCGGCAAGCTGCGGGCGGCGCTCGACTTCGTGCTGCCGCCGGTGAAAGTCGATGGTGATATGCCGCTTGGCCGCTTTTTTCGCCGCCGTTTAGGCGATGAAGTGGTGGACAATTTGATCGAACCGCTGCTGTCTGGCATTTACGCCGGCGACATCGACGAAATGAGCTTAATGGCAACGTTCCCGCAGTTTTTTCAGCTGGAACAAAAATACGGCAGCCTCGTTCGCGGTGCGAAACGGACGACGCCAAAGGAACAGAAGGAGCGAAAAGGGGCATTTCAGACGTTAAAAACCGGCTTGCAGTCGCTCGTCGAAGAGGTGGAAAAGCGGCTTGAGCCAGGCAGCGTCGTCAAAGGGGCGCGCGTCGAGCGGATCGTCCGCGTCGGTTCAGCGTATCAGCTGCGGCTCAGCAATGGTGAAACGTGGGAGGCGGACAGCGTCATTGTTGCGGTGCCGCACCATGTCGTGCCGGATATGTTCGCTGATTATCCGTTTTTCGCCCCGTTTCGGTCCGTGCCGCTGACGTCGGTGGCAACGGTCGCGCTTGCTTTTCCAGAGGAAGCGATCCGTCAAGATATTGACGGCACTGGGTTTGTCGTTTCGCGCCGCAGCGATTACACGATGACAGCGTGCACATGGACGCATAAAAAATGGCCGCACACCGCGCCGCCTGGCAAGGCGCTCTTGCGCTGCTACGTCGGGCGCCCGGGCGATGAGGAGATCGTCGATCAACCGGATGACGAGATTGTCCGCGTTGTGTTGGATGATTTAAGTAAAGTGATGAAAATTGACGGCCGGCCGGAGTTTGCCGTCATCTCGCGCTGGAAGCGGGCCATGCCGCAATACACGGTCGGGCACCGCGAGCGGCTGGCGCACATTAAACGGCAGATGGGCGATGCGCTGCCGGGGGTGTTTTTGGCCGGCAGCTCATACGAAGGGCTCGGATTGCCGGATTGCATTGACCAAGGAGAGAAGGCGGTCGGTGATGTGCTTGACTACTTGCGCCAAACGGAACAACACCAGCCGGCCGAGATGTACAGCCGCGCCCATTAGCGGGCCGCCTTGTACCGTTAGGCGGCCCGTGTATTCCGTTGTCCGGCCGCGCTGTTCCCTAGAACAAGGGGTGCCGCCGTTTCGGGAAGCTGGGCGGCGTTTTTAAGGGCTTTACGGGAAAACGGCCGCATAGTATAGCTGAGCTGTTTGCGCTTTACTTTTTGCAAGGATTATCGCAGTAGATGATCCTCTCTTTTTTTGTGTAAAAAAAACGCCCCGCACACGGGGGCATTAAAGCAAAAAAGGCAGGCTGCATCGGGGAACAGCCTATTGCCGGCGGGGCAGCCGGCATCGTGACGCAAGGGCAGCGTCCGCTCACCTAGTGGCGGTAAGCGGCGCCAAGGCAGTCAGAGCATGTGTTGCCGTAGCACTCGTGCTGCTCGTCGATCGTTTTGCCGCATTGCGAGCACTTTTTCGGTGGCAGGTTTTTGAAAAATTCTAACACTTTCATCAACATTGTGATCCCCTCCGTTGTCTTGGTGATTTTATTGTATTATAACACAGATAAAAATGTCAATAGGTGTTTTAAAACAAAATCAACAAAGATGAAAAAAAGGCAGCCGTCGTGTATGATGAAGACAAAATGGGTGGAAGGAGAGGAAAGGAAATGAAAGTGACAGTCATCGGCTATTGGGGAGGGTTTCCCGCCGCCAATGAAGCGACATCCGCTTATTTGTTTGAGCATGACGGGTTTCGCATGCTTGTCGACTGCGGAAGCGGGGCGCTCGCCAAGCTGCAAAACTACACGGTTGTAGAAAACTTGGATGCGGTTGTCGTCTCCCACTATCACTATGATCATATCGCCGATATCGGCCCGCTCCAATATGCGCGCCTCATTCATAAAAATGTAGGGGCGGATTTGCCGGTGCTGCCGATTTACGGCCACCAAGAAGATGAGGCGGCCTTCGCCCGCCTGACGCATAGCGGCATTACGGAAGGGATTCCTTATGACCCGGCCAAGGTGCTTGCGGTCGGTCCGTTTTCGCTTTCATTTTTGAAAACAGTCCATCCGGTTCCGTGTTATGCGATGCGCATCACTGCCGGCGGCAACACGGTCGTGTACACGGCTGATTCGAGCTACATGCCGGAATTTATACCGTTTGCAAAAGGAGCTGACTTGCTCATTTGCGAGTGCAATTTTTACGCCGGACAAAACGCGGCGCCGGCCGGCCATATGACGAGCGAGGAAGCGGCGGCCATCGCCGAGGGGGCGGGCGTTGGTGAACTATGGTTGACGCACTTGCCGCACATTGGCAGGCACGAACAGCTCGTTGAAGAAGCGGAGCGGACGTTCCGCGGCGTTATTCGCCTCGCCCGCACCGGCTTAGTGTGGGCGCAGTAGCGAAAAGCAGCGAAAAAAAAAAAAAAAAAACGGCGAGGGAAGCGCTTTCGCTTGTCCTTCGCCGTTCTTTTTTTTATAATAAATTATAGTTCGAATTTTTTTACTTGAAAAATGAATGGTCATTCATTCATTTTTAAGGGGGAGATTGGATGAACTTAACGACGCGGTTGGCGCAAATCGCCAAACAACTACCGGACAAAGAAGCGTACGTGTTTATGGGGGAACGATGCACGTATCAACAATTGGACGCCGCGGTGTCGCGGTTTGCCGACGGATTGGCGCAGCTTGGCATTCGCCGGGGGGATCACATCGCCTTATTGCTTGGCAATTCGCCGCAATTTGTCATCGGCCTGTACGGGGCGCTGCGGCTCGGAGCGACCGTCATCCCGATCAATCCGATTTATACGCCGGAAGAAATTGGGTATATTTTGCTTAATGGCGACGTCAAAGCGGTAATCGGGCTCGATTTGCTCGCTCCGTTGTTTGTGGAGGCGAAGAAGCGGCTTCCGCTGCTCGAGCATGCGATCGTTTGTGAAACGCCGGAAGGGAAGGAGAAAGGTGTTTCGCTGTCGGAAGGGATGAAATCGTTTGCAGAAGTGTTGGCGGACGGCAGCCCGGACTTTACCGGACCTGAACTGGGTGATGACGATGTCGCCGTCATTTTGTACACATCGGGGACGACCGGCAAGCCGAAAGGGGCGATGCTCACTCATAAAAACATATACAGCAATGCGCAAGATACGGCTGATTATTTAGGCATCAATGAAAACGATCGCGTCATCGCCGCGTTGCCGATGTTTCATGTCTTTTGCTTGACCGTGGCGCTCAATGCCCCGCTGATGAACGGCGGAACGGTGCTCATCATGCCAAAGTTCAGCCCAGCAAAGTTGTTTCAGCTGGCCCGAGAGGAAAAAGCGACGGTTTTTGCCGGCGTGCCGACGATGTACAATTTCCTTTATCAGTACGAAGGTGGAAGCGCGGACGATTTGCGGACGCTCCGCCTTTGCATCTCAGGAGGCGCTTCAATGCCGGTCGCTTTGCTTGAAAACTTTGAGAAAAAGTTCAACGTCATCATTTCGGAAGGATATGGGCTTTCGGAGGCGTCCCCTGTCACCTGCTTTAATCCGCTCGATCGGCCGCGCAAGCCCGGTTCGATCGGGACAAGCATTAAAAATGTTGAGAACAAGGTCGTCAATGAATACGGTGAAGAAGTGCCTGTCGGCGAAGTCGGTGAACTTGTTGTGCGCGGCCCGAACGTCATGAAAGGGTACTACAAAATGCCGGAAGAAACGGCGGCTGCCTTGCGCGATGGCTGGCTGCACACCGGCGATTTGGCGCGTATGGATGAGGAGGGCTATTTCTACATCGTCGACCGGAAAAAAGAGATGATCATCGTCGGCGGCTACAATGTATATCCGCGTGAGGTCGAGGAAGTGCTGTACAGTCATCCGGGCGTCGTCGAAGCCGCTGTGATCGGCGTGCCGGATCCGGATTACGGCGAGGCGGTGCTGGCGTTTGTGGTGAAGAAACAACCGGAGCTGGCCGAAGAGCAGCTGCTCGCCTACTGCCGTGAACGACTGGCGAAATATAAAGTGCCGAGTGAAATCCGCTTCCTCGATGAGTTGCCGAAAAATGCAACAGGAAAAATCTTGCGGCGGGCGTTAAAAGAGCAGCTCGCGTCTTCCCATGCTTGATGGTGCTGAATTTTCAGCACCTTTTCTTTTTTTTGAATAGTATATTGAAAACAAGTAGATAAATTTATATAATTTAACACATAAAAGTTTAAAAGGACTAAACTTCTCTACATAGGGGGATGGGATCATGGGCCAATCGATTCGGCGGTTCGCCGCGGTGTGTGCAGCCGGCTTTTTGTTGCTTGGCGGCTGCGGCGGCGCGAAAGAGACGGGAAGCAGCCAGGGAAGCGGCGGGAAGAGCGGGAAAGAAAAGACGTACAAAATCGGTGTGACGCAAATTGTCGAGCATCCGTCGCTCGATGCGGCGCGCAAGGGATTCCAGCAGGCGTTAAAAGACAAAGGGCTGTCCGTTGAGTATGACGTGCAAATCGCCCAAGGCGACCAAAGCAACAACCAAACGATCGCCAATAATTTTGTTTCGGACGGCGTCGACTTGATTTTCGCCAACTCAACGCCAAGCGCGCAGGCGGCGCTCAATGCGACAAAAGACATTCCAATCGTGTTCACTTCGGTGACCGACCCGGTCGGCGCACAGCTTGTCCAATCGATGGAAAAGCCGGGCGGCAATGTGACGGGAACGACCGATACGCACCCGGAGGCCATTCCGAAAACGGTGCAGTTTATTGACAAATATATCAAAGGCAACCGTGTCGGCATGGTCTACAACGCCGGCGAACAAAACTCCGTCGCTCAAATCGAGCAGGTGAAAAAGGCGATGCAAGGAACCGATTTGCAAGTCGTTTCGGCGTCGGTATCGACCTCGGCTGAAGTGAAGCAGGCAACGGAATCGCTTGTCGGCAAAGTGGACTGCCTGTATATCATCACTGACAACACGGTGGTGTCCGCGTTGGAATCGGTCATTCAAGTGGCGAACGAGCATGACATTCCGCTGTTTGTCGGCGAGCTTGATTCTGTGAAGCGCGGCGGGTTTGCGGCGTATGGGTTCGACTATTATGACATCGGTTATGAAGCCGGGGAAATGGCGGCGCAAATTTTGCAGGACGGCAAAAAGCCGGCCGATCTGCCGGTTCAGTATCCGCAAAAATTGAAGCTTGTCATCAACAAAAAAGCCGCGCAAGAAATGGGGATTGAGCTCAATCCGGAATGGGATTCGATCGCTGAGTATATTGAATAAACGGCCGTCCCTCCTTCATTGAAGGAGGGATTTGTCACCAACAGGGGGGGTAGGCATGTCGGCAGCGATGTTTGGTTCGGTGGAAGCGGGGTTGATTTATGCGGTGATGGCGCTTGGCGTCTATTTGTCATTCCGCGTGCTGGATTTTCCGGATTTAACGGTTGACGGCAGCTTTGTCACCGGCGCTTCGGTCGCCGCGGTGCTCATCACAGGCGGAGCGGATCCGTTTGCTGCGTCGGCTGCAGCGCTTGCGGCCGGCTTTGCCGCCGGGGCGCTGACCGGGCTTTTGCATACGAAAGGGAAAATCAATCCGCTTTTATCCGGCATTTTAATGATGATTGCTTTATATTCCATCAATTTGCGCATCATGGGAAAGTCGAATGTACCGCTGTTGCAGCAAGAAACGGTCATCACGAAAATCACTGCCGCCTGGCGGCAATCCGGATTGGATGAGACGCTCAACAAGCTGTTTTCTTTCACCGGGTTTGCGCCGCGGACGTGGGCGGTGCTCGTTTCGATGGCCGTCGTCGCGCTCGTGGTGAAATGGCTGCTCGATTGGCTGTTGAAAACGGAAGTCGGAATCGCGCTGCGGGCGACCGGGGACAACAAACCGATGGTGGCCAGTTTTTCCGCCAACACCGACTGGTTGATCGTCTTCGGACTCGGGCTGTCGAATGCGTTGGTCGCCTTGTCTGGGGCGCTTGTTGCCCAGTATGGCGGATTCAGCGACGTCGGCATGGGAATCGGGATGATCGTCATCGGACTTGCGTCTGTCATCATCGGAGAGGCGCTGTTTGGCGCCCGTTCGGTTGCGCGAGCGACATGGGCGGTGATTGGCGGCGCCATTGTGTATCGGCTCATTTTGGCGCTTGCGCTGCGGGTTGAGTTTTTGGAGACGGGCGATGTAAAGTTGATCACGGCGGCGATTGTGATACTGGCGCTGATCGTCCCGAACGTGGCGGCGGCGCAAAAAGAAAAACAGAGGAAAAAACGGAAAGCAGCACAGCTTGAGAGGGGAGAGACGGTTGCTGGAGCTAAAACGAATTACAAAAGTATTTAACGAAGGAACTGCTGATGAAAAAGTCGCCTTGCGGGGGATTGATTTAACGCTGGCCCCCGGCGATTTTGTCACGGTCATCGGCAGCAACGGCGCCGGAAAGTCGACGTTGATGAATATCATTTCCGGCCGGCTGTCCCCTGATACGGGTGAAGTGTGGATCAACGGCCGCAACGTCACGGCGCTCAAAGAACATGCCCGCGCCCGCTACATCGGCCGCGTGTTTCAAGATCCGATGGCCGGCACCGCCCCCCATATGACGATCGAGGAAAATTTGGCGCTCGCTTACAACCGAACAAGACGGCGCACGCTGCGTCTTGGTGTAACAAGAGAAAAGCGAAAGTGGTTTCGGGAAACGCTGCAAACGCTCCATTTAGGGCTCGAAGACCGGCTCGCCGCTAAAGTCGGCCTTCTCTCCGGCGGGGAGCGGCAGGCGCTTTCACTGTTGATGGCCACATTCACAAAGCCGGATGTGCTTTTGCTTGATGAACATACCGCCGCCCTCGACCCGGCGCGGGCCGAGCTTGTCACCGAATTGACGAAGGAAATTGTCAGACAGCATCAGTTGACGACGCTGATGGTCACGCACAATATGGAGCAGGCGATTCGCCTTGGCAACCGGCTCATCATGATGGATGGAGGGCAAATTATTTTCACGGCCGAGGGAGAGGAAAAAGAAAAATTGACAGTCGAGCGGCTGTTGGAAGAGTTTCAGCGCATCCGCGGCAGCCGGTTTGCGAGCGACCGCGCTGTGCTCGGTTCATAAAACGAAACGAGGTGCCCCAACGTTGCGGGCGCCTCGTTTTCGGTGCAACGGAACGGGTCAAGCGGTTGGAAGCGGCTTGGTCGCCTTTTGATAGGCGGCTTGCAGCGCTTTCGTCACGTCCCCCGGTTCGCCGTTTCCGATCAATGTTTCTTCTACTTGGACGATCGGAGTGATCGCCGAGGTGGTGCTCGTCAAAAACAGTTCATCGGCTTCGGCGAGACTGCTGACGGAAAACGCCTTTTCGATGAACGGAATGCCAAGTTCAGCGCAAAATTCCTTCACTTTGGTGCGGACGATGCCGTTTAAAATCCGCTCCGTCGCTGGGTGAGTATAGACGGTTTTGTGCTTGACAAGGAAAATGTTCGATGAACTTCCCTCGGTCACGACGCCGTCGCGGTGGAGAATCGCTTCAAACGCTCCGCGCTCGACGGCTTCTTGTTTTGCAAGTACGTTCGGCAGCAAGTTCAAGCTTTTAATGCAGCAGTACTCCCAGCGGACGTCTTTGGTCAAAATCGCGCGCACGCCGCGCGCCATTTCCTCCGTTTTTCGCGCCATCGGCTGAATGTAGGCGTACAAATTCGGCCGGTTTTCGGCCGGAAATGCATGGCTGCGCGGGAAGCTCCCCCGCGTCACTTGCAAATACAAAATGGCATCTTCGCGCACATCGTTCATGCGGCGCAGCTGCTCGAGCCGCTCAGCCAACTCTTCATGGCTGAACGGAACGGCGAGGCGAATGGCCGCCGCCGAGCGGTATAGGCGGTCTAGATGTTCATGGAGCCAGATGTACGTGCCGCTGTATAGACGAACGACTTCGTAGACGCCGTCGCCAAACTGCAAGCCGCGTTCTTCCATCGGATAGGCGACTTGTTCGGAACGAAGGAAGCCGCGTTCGGTCAAAACATATGCTTTTACGGTCATGGACGTGCACTCCTTTTCTTGTGACAAATCGATCGTCAATCAATTTGATTATATCATAGGGAAAAAATTGTGATGGATGTTCGGGTTGCGAAACATCGTTCTTTTTTGCATAATGGAGCTATTAATCTAGCAAGACGGGGGGATGATCAGTGGAAACGACATGGGAAGCTGGCAAGATGGCGCCGTTTCGCCAAGGAGTGCAAGCGGGGGTGGCGATCGCCATTGGCTATACGCCGATTGCGCTCGCTTTTGGACTACTCGCCAAGACGACCGGGCTGACGCTTGGCGAAACGGTGCTGATGAGCCTTGTTGTCTTTGCCGGCGCTTCGCAATATATTGCCCTCAGTTTGATTGCCGCCGGCACCGGGGCGTTGGAAATCGTGTTGACGACGTTTATTTTAAATATTCGCCATTTTTTAATGTCCGCTTCCCTGAGCGAAAAAGCCGAGCCGGATGCATTTTGGAAAAAAGCGTTGTACGCCTTTGGCATCACCGATGAAACGTTTTCAGTGGCTGCGATGAAAGAGGGGACGGTCAACGCTTCGTATATGTTTGGATTGATTGCCATGGCGTACGGCAGCTGGGTGGTCAATTCCGGCATTGGGCATGCCGTAGGGGCGAGCCTGCCGGAAAGCCTGCAGGAAAGCATGGCGATCGCCTTGTACGCCATGTTTATCGGGCTGCTTGTGCCGGCGTTGAAAAAGCAACGGAAAATCGTATGGCTGGCGGGGCTGTCCGCTTTGTTTAATTCCATCGGCACGTTTGTTCTTCACTTGTCGAAAGGATGGTCGATCGTGTTGGCTACGTTGCTGTCGGCTGTCATCGTTCAATGGCTGGCGAAAGAAGGAGGAAACGGCGATGAATAGCACGATCGTCTGGATGATCATCGGCATGGGAGTCGTGACGTACTTGCCCCGCCTGCTGCCGTTTGTGCTGCTCGGCCGCATCCAGCTGCCGCCGTTTTGGCAAGGGGTGCTGAAAAACGTGCCGTATGCAGTGCTTGGGGCGCTCATTATTCCTGACGTTTTTTTCATCCAAGATGATGTTGTGTTCGGAGCCATTGGTTTTGCGGCGGCTGTCATCGCGGCTTGGTTCGGGGCCAATGTCATGGTCGTCGTTCTTGCCGCGGTTGCGGTCCTCAGTCTGTATTCGCTCGTCGTTTGAACGATGCTGTCTTTGGCAAGGGGGCAAAAGGCGCCGGATTTCCCTGGAACACACATCATCCAGCACAAACAGGTGTCCCGAGTGATCGGGACACCTGTTTGTTGCGGCGATATTACGGCAACTCATTCATAATGGTTTCATATACGTCATCGACGTGAAACCGCGAAGTCCCCATCCCGACCTGCTCAATGACGCGGCCATCGCGGTCAAGCAAGTACGCGAGCGCTGTATGCACAATCATCCCGTTGCCCGGGTCTCGGTATTGAAAATCGAAGGCGTCGGCTGTTTTTTTTGTTTCGTCCTCGCTGCCGCGCAAAAATACCCAGCCTTGCCCGTCGCCGGTTACGCCAAACGTGCGGGCATATGTTTGCAGCTTTTCTTTCGTGTCGCGGGCCGGATCAATCGTGATGGTGATAAATTCGACATCCCGCCCAAATACACCGGCGCTTTCCAGCCGGTCGCGCAGTTTCGCCATTTGCATTGTCGTATTCGGACAAATATCCGGACAGTTTGTATAAATAAACTCAACGAGCCGCACTTTCGGCGGCAAGTCGCCGAACGCATACGGACGCCCCCAGGCAGTTTCCATTGTGACATCGTGGGGAAGGCGCGCGGCAGATGGCTTATAAACGGTAAAGTAAAAGATGCCGGCGCCGATTCCGAACAGTACGAGGCACGCTGCTATCGTATACCACTTTCTCATTCTCATCACTCCTCTATTCATGATCATACCAAAAGTACGGATAGGAAAACGGTGTTGTTTACGAACAGTTTGTGTCTATTTTCCTAATTCAAAAAAAGTTTCAAAAAAAGCTTGCATTTTTTTCTTTCTGTTATATAATAAAACCGTAAATAAAAATAATGTATTATAACAAAGAGATGGGGGAAGGAAAAATGGCGTCATTTGCTGAACGTGTCCGACAATTAGAGGAAAGCTGGAAAAATGAAGAGCGCTGGAAAGGGATCGTCCGCCCGTACAGCGCCGAAGATGTCATTAAACTGCGCGGCTCGATCGATATTGAGCATACGCTCGCTCGGCGCGGCGCAGAAAAACTATGGAAACTGCTCCATACCGAAGACTATGTCCACGCGCTTGGTGCGTTGACGGGGAATCAGGCCGTGCAACAAGTGAAAGCCGGGTTGAAAGCCATTTATTTAAGCGGATGGCAGGTGGCAGCCGACGCCAACCTCGCCGGGCAAATGTATCCGGACCAAAGCTTGTATCCGTCCAACAGTGTTCCGCACGTCGTCAAACGCATTAATCAGGCGTTGCAGCGCGCGGATCAAATTCAATATTTGGAAGGTAGTGGAGACATCGACTACTTTGTTCCGATCGTGGCTGATGCCGAGGCGGGGTTCGGCGGCCAGCTGAACGTGTTTGAGCTCATGAAAGCGATGATCGAAGCGGGAGCGGCCGGTGTCCATTTTGAAGACCAGCTGTCATCGGAGAAAAAATGCGGACATTTGGGCGGAAAGGTGCTTTTGCCGACGCAAACGGCGGTGCGCAACTTGATCGCGGCGCGGCTTGCCGCCGATGTCATGGGCGTCCCGACCGTGCTCATCGCCCGCACGGACGCCAATGCGGCCGACTTGATTACGAGCGACATTGATCCGCGCGATCAACAGTTTATTACCGGTGAACGGACGCCGGAAGGATTTTACCGCACGCGTGCAGGGCTCGATCAGGCGATCGCCCGTGGACTTGCCTATGCGCCGTACGCCGACCTTATTTGGTGCGAAACGAGCGAACCGAATTTGGAAGAAGCGCGCCGGTTTGCGGAAGCCATTCATGAAAAATTCCCTGGCAAGCTGCTGGCGTACAACTGCTCGCCGTCGTTCAACTGGAAGAAAAAATTGGACGACGAAACGATCGCCAAATTCCAGCAAGAGCTCGGCAAAATGGGGTACAAGTTCCAGTTCGTTACTCTGGCTGGATTCCACGCGCTCAACTACAGCATGTTTGAACTGGCGCGCGGCTACAAAGAACGCGGCATGGCTGCATACGCCGAACTGCAGCAAGCAGAATTTGCCGCTGAAAAATATGGCTACACTGCAACGCGCCATCAACGCGAAGTCGGCACCGGCTATTTCGACGAAGTCGCCCAAGTGATCTCCGGCGGCCAATCGTCAACAGTCGCTTTGAAAGGATCGACGGAAGAGGAGCAGTTTACGACCGCTTGACGGCGGCTATTGCCGTATATCGACGGAAGCCCGGTTTGACCGGGCTTTTTTTGCGTATAAAAGGAAAAAGCTGGCGCACTCTATAGACGGAGGGAGGCGATGAAATGGAAAAGAAAAAAGATAGTCTGCCGGAGCTAATCCCTGCCGAATTCCGCGTCAGCACCGATCTCCATTTTGAACAATCGTGGATGAACGAGGAAACGTATGCAGGCGACTCGGTCGGCGAACATACGGCGCTCGAGCAAGCGAACGAGTATTTAGCAATGAAAGAAATCGGCCAGACGTTTGAAAACTCCTGACAATGCCCATGACGATCGTCATGGGATTTTTTGTGCAAAAAACCCGCTAACTTTTTTCAAAATATAGAAAAATATAACTATTAGTGGTATGATAGGAGTGGTGAGTTCGTTGAGAGGAGATGAGACGATGAAAGTAAATGAATTTATCATCCTAAACCATTTCGTCGTGAGCCGTTATACGATGGCGATTCTCCCTTATTTGTTGAACAATGACCTGTATGCAAAGGTCGTCGAGGAAGATGGCGAGTACATTGTCAAACAAACGCCCCTCGACATTATTAGACATAGCTGCGATTATTATGGCTGCAGCTTTCAAGGCAGAAAAGAGGGAACAAAGGCCGTGATCGGCATCACCCACAAAGCGCCGATCGCCATTGAACCGTCCAACGAAATTTACTTCTTTCCCACCGCTTCCCCGAAAGATTCCTGCTGTGTTTGGCTGTCGCATATGCATGTCTATCGGTATGAGCCTGCGAAATATGAGCGGACGGTTGTATACTTCCGCAACGGGAAAAGCGTTGTCCTCGATGTGTCCTGCAAATCTTTCATCAACCAATTGCACCGAACAGCCCAGCTGCGGACGAAACTGTCGGAGCGAATGGAGGCGAGAGAGCGCAAACTGCAATACATATATCGCATGCAGCAAGAAAAGCATGTGACGGAATAACCGCCATGATAAAAAAATGGGTTTTCACAAGCAAAAGTTCAAATTGCGCGGCCGAGCGTGTAAAATAAAAATATAAACGGCATTTGAATGGAGAAAGAACGATGAATATGGAAACTTTGAAACAATGGCTCACGCTCGACCACGTGCTTTCCTTGCTCGACCATTACCGTTCCTTCGGCATATTTCCCGGCATTGCGGCGACGCTGCTCGAGTCGTTTTTTCCGATTTTGCCGATGGTTGTGTTTGTGATGGCGAACGCAGCGGCATTCGGGTTGTGGAAAGGGTTTTTCATTTCTTGGATTGGCGCTTCGCTCGGCTCGCTCATCGTCTTTTGGCTGACGCGGAAGATCGGCCAGCAGCGTTTCTTTCATTTTGTCCGCCGCCATCCAAAAGTGCGCCAGTTTATGCACTGGATTGAACGGCACGGATTCGGGCCGCTGTTTTTGCTGTATTGCTTTCCTTTCACCCCGTCGGCGCTTGTCAATATCGTTGCCGGTCTGTCACGCATCAGCCGCCAGCAGTTTGTATTAGCGGTCTTGCTTGGAAAGATGATCATGATTTTTACGATCAGCTTTATCGGGTATGACTTGGTGGCGCTTGTCCGCCAGCCGTTGCGTACGGCGGCGATCGCTGTTGTTGTGCTGCTGCTTTGGTATGCGGGAAAACGAGTAGAGGCGAGATTTTCGTTGACGGAAAAACAACGCAGCGAGGAGGACGGGGAGTGACCAAACGGAAACAAGGAAAGAAGCGGGGACGCCGCTGGCCATGGCTCGCCGCTGTCGGGTTTGTCGCCATGCTCCGTTTTTTCGTTTTCAGCAATTATATGGTGGAAGGAAAGTCAATGATGCCGACGCTGCAAAGCGGCAATTTGCTGATCGTCAATAAGATCCGTTATGAAATTGCCCCGATTCATCGGTTTGATGTTGTCGTGTTTCACGCCAATCAAAAGGAAGATTACGTGAAACGGGTCATCGGGCTGCCGGGGGATCGGATCGAGTACAAAAACGATGTGCTGTATATTAACGGTCGACAGGTCGATGAACCGTATTTGCGGCCGTATAAGCAGCAACTCCTTAGCGAGAAGCTGACAGGCGATTTTACCCTTGAAGAGGTGACGGGAGAAAAGCGGGTGCCGGCCGGCTGCATTTTTGTCCTTGGCGACAATCGGCTCAGCAGTTGGGACAGCCGCCATTTCGGCTTCGTCAAAATCAGTCAAGTGGTCGGCAAGGTAGACCTCCGCTATTGGCCGTTTCGGGAGATTGCTTTCCATTTTTGAGAAAATGGCGCATCGAGGTGCGGCGGCGGTTTTGCCTAAGGGAGCGGTTGCTTTCAAGGAAGGCAGTTTTTTCTTTACCAAATACGAACATATGTGCTAAAATGGAAGAGATAAAGGAAACGAATGGTGGTGATCGCCGTGTCGCTTCGCTTTTTGCTTGGACGATCGGGAAGCGGGAAGACGGCTATGTGTCTTGCGGAAATCCGCCGCAAGCTGCAGGAAGATCCGAGAGGAAAGACGATTGTTTACCTCGTTCCGGAGCAGATGACGTTTCAATGTGAATACGCCTTAATCCATACCGAGGGAGCAGGAGGAATGATCCGCGCCCAAGTGTTCAGCTTCCCCCGCCTCGCCTGGCGCGTCTTGCAGGAGACGGGAGGCATGAACCGCTACCACGTCCACGATGTCGGCGTGCAAATGATGATTCGCAAAATTATTGAACAGCGGAAACAGGAGCTTAGACTGTTTGGCCGTGCGGCGGACAAAAGCGGTTTTGTCGAGCAGCTGCATGAGATGATCGCCGAATGCAAGCGGTATTGCTTAACGCCGGACGAGCTTCGCCGCCGTGTCGAGGAGCTGGAAAGCGGGCCGAGCCGGCCGGGCCGGCGCCTGCTGGCCGATAAGCTCAGCGATGTCGCGCTCGTTTATGCAGAGCTCGAGCGGAGCTTAAGCGGCCATTACCTCGATTCGGAAGATTATTTGCGCCTGCTCGCCGAACAAATCCCCCGCTCCTGCTATTTGCGCGATGCCGATGTTTATATCGACGGATTCCATCATTTTGCCCCGCAAGAATACATAGTGATTGAGCAGCTTCTTCGTCATTGCCGGCGGGTCACCGTTTGCCTGACGGTCGACCGCCCGTATGATGGTGCGATGCCGGACGAGCTCGACTTGTTTTATCTGCCGGCGCAGACGTACCGCCAGTTGCGCGAGCTTGCCTTGGCCAACGATGTTTTGCTTGAAGAGCCGGTCGTGCTCGCGGAAAACCGACGTCATCAAAGCGGGGCGCTCGCCCATCTCGAGGCGCAGTTTCATCGCCGCCCGCTGCCACCTTACGAAGCGGAAGACGGTGCGGTCTGCCTTTATGAGGCGGCCAACCGCCGCGCAGAACTGGAAGCAGTCGCCCGGGAAATCATCCGCCTTGTCCGCGACGAAGGGGCGCGCTATCGCGACATCGCGCTCGTCATCCGCCAAACGGAGGCGTACCGCGACCTTGTGAAGACGGTGTTTTTTGATTTTGGCATCCCGTATTTTATGGATGAAAAAGAGCCGATGCACCATCATCCGCTCATTGAACTTGTGCGCGCTGCTTTGGAAACCATTTCCACAAACTGGCGGTATGAGGCGGTGTTTCGCGCTGTGAAGACGGATTTGCTCTTTCCGTTGGACGGTGACTTGGTCATGTGGCGCGAGGCAGCCGACAAACTCGAAAACTATGTTCTTGCTTATGGGATGAAGGGGGACAAATGGACGAGCGGCGAGCGCTGGCCGTATCGGCGCTACCGGGCGCTTGACGGGTTGAATGTGCCGCAGACGGATGAAGAACGGCAATTTGAGGACAAGTTGAACGAATGGCGGGAGACGCTGGCCGCCCCGCTCCGCCGCCTTGAGCGCCGTTTGCGCCGGGCTAAGGACGGGCGCGGGTATTGCACGGCGCTATATCTCTTGTTAGAAGAATTGCAGATTCCGAAAAAGCTGGAACAAATGAGCGCGCAGGCGGAAGCGGAAGGCCGCCTCGTGGAAGCGCGCCAGCATGAGCAGGTGTGGAACGCGGTCATCGATTTGCTTGACCAATACGTTGAAATGCTCGGAGCGGAACCGTTGTCGTTAGCCGAATTTGCCAAAATTATCGAGGCCGGGCTTGACCGGCTTGAGTTCTCCCTTGTGCCGCCGGCCATCGATCAAGTGATCGTCGCCCAGCTCGACCGTTCGCGCCTCATCGGCGTGAAGTATGCGTTTGTCATTGGCGCCAACGATGGCGTCATTCCGGCCAGGGCGAAAGAGGATGGGCTTATGGCGGAAATCGAACGGGAGCAGCTGCGCGAACTCGGTGTGGCGCTTGCGCCGGGGAGCCGGGAACAGCTGTTTTACGATCCGTTTTTTATCTACCTGGCGCTTGCCTGTCCAAGCGAACGGCTGTATGTTACATACCCGCTGGCCGATGGCGAAGGGAAAGCGCTCATGCCATCGCCGCTGATTAAACAATTGTCGGAGCTGTTCCCGAAGGTGAAGGTGCGCTTGTGCGGCAACGATCCGTTCGATGCCCCGGAAGAGAAGGCGGAGGCGTTTGTGACAGCGCCGCAGGCGACACAAACGTATTTGGTCAGCCAGCTGCGCGCATGGAAGCGAAACTATGGCATCGATCCGCTTTGGTGGGATGTGTACAACGTGTTCATCGCCCGCCCGGAATGGAACGAGAGGGTGCAAAAGGCGGTGTCGGCGCTGTTTTATACAAACAAAGCTGCGCCGTTGAAAAAACAATGGAGCCGGCGGTTGTACGGAAAAAAAATTCAGGCGAGCGTCTCGCGCATGGAGCAGTTTCAAAAATGCCCGTACGCCCATTTTATTTCACACGGGCTGCGCTTAAAGGAGCGAAGCATTTTCCGCCTCGAGGCGCCGGATGTCGGCCAGTTGTTCCATGCGGCCATTAAACAAATCGCCGACCGGCTGCGCGAACAGCACGTTGATTGGCGCGAACTGTCCCAACCGGATTGCGAGCGTCTGTCGGATGAAGCGGTCGAACGGCTTGCCCCCCTCATTCAACAGCAAGTGCTGTCCAGCTCGTCTCGCTATGAATATATGAAACGGAAATTAAAACACGTTGTCGCCCGCACAACCCACGTGTTGAGCGAGCATGCGCGGGCGAGCGGCTTTGTTCCGATCGGGCTCGAGCTGGCGTTTGGACCGGGCGGCGACTTGCCGCCGCTTCGCTTTCAACTTCGCGACGGGACGGTTATGGAGCTTGTCGGGCGAATCGACCGCGTTGACAAGGCAGAAAGCAGCGAAGGAGTATTTCTTCGCATCATCGATTACAAATCGAGCGCCAAAACGCTTGATTTGACGGAAGTGTATTACGGTTTGGCGTTGCAAATGCTTACCTATTTGGACATTGTGCTCACGTATGCTGAGCAACTTGTCAAACAGCCGGCACTGCCGGCCGGGGTGCTCTATTTCCATGTCCATAATCCGATTGTGAAGGCGAAGCAGTGGCTTGACGATGAAGCGGAGATGGCGAAACAACTTCTTGAGCCGTTTCGGATGCGCGGTCTGCTGCTTGCCGATGTGGAGGCAATCCGGCTGATGGACAGTCAATTGGAAAAAGGGCAGCGGTCGCTGATTGTGCCGGTCAGGCTGACGAGCAGCGGGGCGATTCATTCGCAGTCTTCGGTCGCGAGCGCTTCTGATTTTGATGCGCTTCGCCAGCACGTCCGCCGTCTGTTTGCCGATATTGGCGGACAAATCGCTGACGGCATTGTATCGATTGCCCCGTACAAGCTGAAAAGCAAAACAGCGTGCGACTTTTGCGCCTTTAAGTCCATATGCCAATTTGACGAGGCGCTGTCCGGCAACGAATTCCGAAAGCTTGCCCCACAGACGGGGGAAGACGTGATGAAGAATATAACGAAAGGGAGGGGAGAATCTTGAGCGTTGCGTTTCGCCCGAAGCCGGCCGGAAGCCGGTGGACGGATGAACAGTGGAAAGCCATCGTGGCCGGCGGCCGGGACGTTCTCGTCGCTGCGGCGGCCGGGTCTGGAAAAACGGCCGTTCTTGTTGAGCGAATCATCCAAAAAGTAACGGCGGAAGACGAGGCGACCGATATTGACCGCCTTCTTGTCGTCACGTTTACGAACGCTGCGGCGGCTGAGATGAAAGCGAGGATCGGCGAGGCGCTCGAGCGCGAACTCGCCAAGCGGCCGCATTCGCTCCATTTGCGGCGCCAGCTCAGCCTGCTCAACCGCGCCTCGATTTCGACGCTCCATTCGTTTTGCTTAGATGTCATCCGCAAATATTATTATTTGCTCGATCTGGATCCGTCGTTTCGCATCGCTGATGAGACAGAAATCGAACTGCTGAAAGAGGACGTCCTTGAGGAGCTGCTTGAGGAGGAATATGGAAAGGCGGATAACGAGCGCTTTTTTGCCGTCATTGATGCTTACACCGGAGACCGGAGCGATGCCGAGCTGCAAGACATGATTTTCGCGTTGCATGACTTCTCCCGCTCCCACCCCGCTCCCGATGAATGGCTGAAAGGCCTTGTATCCATGTATGAGGTCGATGAACAGACGCCGCCCGAGTCGCTTTTGCCATCGCGCTATATCAACCAACATGCGGCGATGGAGCTGGCAGCGGCCAAACGGCTCATCGAAAGGGCGTTGCGTCTTGCGCAGGAACCGGGCGGGCCGCGGCCGTATGAGAAACGGCTGCGCGAGGATGCCGCCGTTGTCGCTGAACTTGAAAGATGGCGGTCGCAATCGTGGGAAGGACTGTATCGTGCTTTGCAGTCGCTGGCGTTCGGCCGGCTTCCGGGCTGTCGCGGCGATGGCTATGACAAGTGGCTCGTCGATGAGGCGAAATCGCTTCGCGACCAGGCGAAGAAGAAACTGGAAGCGCTGCGCGACAACATATTTTCGCTGCCCCCGTCTGTCTGGATCCGCCATATGCGGGAGATGAAGCCGGCGGTTGAGACGATCGTTGCGCTTGTCCGCCGTTTTTCCGCTAGGTTTCAAGCCGTGAAACGTGAAAAAGGGATCGTCGACTTTTCTGATTTGGAACATTATTGTCTGCATGTTTTGCGGCAGCGCGACCCGAAAACGGGCGAATGGCAGCCATCGGCGGCCGCTTTGGAGTACCAAGCGCAGTTTGATGAAGTGCTTGTCGATGAGTATCAAGATACGAACCTTGTGCAAGAAGCGATTTTGCAGCTCGTCAAAAAAGGAAGCGAGCGGACTGGCAACTTATTTATGGTCGGCGATGTCAAGCAGTCGATTTATCGTTTTCGCCTCGCCGAGCCGATGCTGTTTTTGGACAAATACAAACGGTTTGCCGCTGATGGGGCCGCAGGGGGAATGAGAATTGATTTGGCGCGCAATTTCCGCAGCCGCGCCGAGGTGCTGGACGGCACGAACTTCCTTTTTGCACAAATCATGGGGGAAACCGTTGGGGAGATGGCGTACGATGAAGCAGCCCAGCTTAAGTATGGCGCCGATTATCCGGATGGGGCGGATACTGTTCCGGAAGTGATGATCATCAACCGGCAGCGCGCGGCGGAAGAAGAGGACGAAGAGGCAGCGGAGCTTGAGGGCTCCGAGCTGGAGGCGCGCCTAATGGCCGAGAAAATCAAAGAAATCGTGTCGCGGCCATTTTATGTGCATGACCGCTCAAGCGGGCAACCGCGGCGTGCCATGTACCGAGACATCGTTGTGCTCGTCCGTTCGATGACGAACGCCCCGCAAATGATCGAGCAGCTGCAGGCGCACGGCATTCCGGCGGCTGCCGATTTATCGTCCGGCTACTTTCAGGCGACGGAAGTTTCGGTGATGCTGTCGCTTCTGAAAGTCATTGACAACCCGCACCAAGACATTCCGCTCGCCGCTGTGCTCCGCTCGCCGCTGTTTCGCTTTGATGAAAACGAGCTGGCCATGATCCGCCTCGCCGATCCAAAAGGAACGTTTTATGAGGCGCTTCAGTTGTTCCGGCAAAAGCCGGCGGAAACGGATGAGGAGGAGGCCGCCAAGAAAAAAGCGGCCGCGTTTTTGGAGCAGCTCGGGCGCTGGCGCACGATGGCCCGCCGCCGCTCGTTGGCCGACCTCATCTGGCAGCTGTATCGCGATACACAATTTTACGATTTTGTCGGCGCGCTGCCGGGTGGAAAGCAACGGCAGGCCAATTTGCGTGCCTTGTATGATCGCGCCCGCCAATACGAATCGACGGCCTTTCGCGGGCTGTTCCGCTTTCTCCGCTTTATTGAGCGGCTGCAGGAGCGCGGCGATGATTTAGGAGCAGCCCGGCCGCTTGGTGAGCAGGAAGATGTCGTGCGGGTGATGACGATCCATAGCAGCAAAGGGCTCGAGTTTCCGGTCGTCTTTCTGGCCGGACTCGCCCGCCCGTTTTATACGCGGGATTTGCATCATCCGTACTTGTTGGATAAAGAGCTCGGCTTTGGCGCCCGTTTTGTCCACCCACAGCTGCGCATCAGCTATCCAACGCTGCCATTGCTGGCGATCCAAGTGAAAAAGCGGCTTGAGCTGCTCGCCGAGGAAATGCGCATTTTGTACGTTGCGCTGACAAGAGCGAAAGAGAAGCTTTATTTGCTCGCCGCGGTCAACGATGCCGATAAGGAGATCGAAAAATGGAAAGGCGTTGCGGGAGAACGCGAATGGCTGCTTCCCGACGATGTGCGAGCATCGGCCCGTTCCTATTTAGACTGGATCGGCCGGGCGCTCATTCGCCACCGCGACGGGTGCATTTTAGCGGGAGAGAAGGCGCCGGATGAAATCGCCTCCCATCCGTCCGTATGGCGCATTGCCATTGTGCCCGCGGCCGAGCTGCGCAGCGGCGAGGCGGCTGCCGACCAGGCGGACGAGAGCGTGCTCGCTGCGCTTGAACATGGCCGCCCGGTTCCGGCTGGCGGCGGCTGGAAAGAGGAAGCAGAGCGGCGTTTGTTATGGCGGTATCGCTATGAAAAAGGGACGATTGTGCGCGCCAAACAGTCGGTGTCGGAGCTGAAAGAGCAACGGGTGCTGTTTGGCGAGCTGGCGAGTGAATGGCCGCTGCGCCAAGGAACAGCGCCGATTTTCTCGCGGCCGCGCTTTATGCAGGAAAAAACGTTGACGCCGATGGAAAAAGGAACCGCGCTTCATATCGTCATGCGCCATCTCGACTTGCGTGCGCCGGTCAGTGAAGCGTCCATCCGTGAGCAAATGGGTCGGCTCATCGAAAAAGAGCTGTTGTCGGCCGAGCAAGCCGAAGCGGTCGATGCGGCCGCGATCGCCGCCTTTTTCGCTACGGATATCGGCCGCCGCCTTTGCGCCGCCCGCGAGGTGCACCGGGAAGTGCCATTCAGTCTAGGGCTTCCGGCTTCCCATCTTTACGGGCATGACGGGATGGAAGACGACCGCCGGGTGCTTGTCCAAGGGGTGATTGACTGTGTGTTTGCGGATGAGCGCGGTTATGTGATGATCGACTATAAAACGGATGAGGTGACCGGCCGTTTTGCCGGCCAGAAAGAGGAGGCCGCCCGCTTTTTGCTCGGCCGCTACGGAACGCAAATGCGCCTGTATCGGCAAGCGATTGAGCAAATTTGGCGCGTGCCGGTAGCGGAGTGCTATTTGTATTCGTTTGACGGCCAATACATTATCGCGGTGGAATGACGCGGAGGGGGAAAGACCATGCGCATTTTGCATACGGCAGACTGGCATCTCGGGCGGACGCTTGAAGGCCGAAGCCGGTTGGCGGAGCAAGAGGCGTTTATCGACGAACTTGTCGAGATTGTAGCAAAAGAACAAATCGATGTCGTCTTGATGGCTGGCGATGTGTTCGATTCCGTCAATCCGCCGGCGGCGGCGGAGCAGCTGTTTTACGAGAGTTTGGCCCGACTGTCCGATAAAGGCCGGCGTCCGGTTGCGGTCATCAGCGGCAACCATGACCATCCGGACCGCATCAGCGCCGCCCGGCCGCTGCTTTCCGACTACAACATTTTCCTTTTTGGCCGCCCACAGGCGGAAGTTTGCCGAATTGACGTTCCGTCGTGCGGCGAGGCGATGATGCTTGCGCCGTTGGCGTACCCGTCTGAATCGCGGCTCGCTGAGCTATTGTCATCCGACCATAAGGAAACCGCGCTTCGCGATCGGTACGACGACCGCATCCGGGCGTTGTTCGCTGCGATGGCCGCCTCATTTGCCGATGAAACTGTCAATGTTGTGATGAGCCATCTATACGTGGCTGGCGGCCATACGTCCGATTCCGAGCGGCCGATTGAGGTGGGCGGCGCCTATACGGTGGCGGCTGCCAGTTTGCCCGGGGCGGCGCAATACGTGGCGCTCGGTCATTTGCACCGCCCGCAGGACGTCAGACGGGCGGAGACGGCGGCGCGCTACGCCGGTTCACCGCTTGCTTACAGCTTTTCCGAAGCTGGGCACACCAAGTCGGTGACGGTTGTCGACGTCCAGCCGGGCGGAAAGGCCAACGTGACGGAGATTCCGCTTGTTTCCGGCAAACCGCTTGTCCGTTGGAAGGCGACGGACGGACTTACCCAAGTGTATCGTTGGTGCGAGGAAGGAAGAGACCGGTCGTGCTGGATCGATTTAGAGGTCCATGTAAACGAGCCGTTGACAATGGAAGAGATTCAACGGCTGCGCAAGCTTCATCAAGGGTTTATCCATATCCGCCCGGTGTTTCCGGAACGGGAGCGGGAGGCGGCGGCTGAAACAGACCGCAAACCGCTTTCCCTTGTGGAAATGTTCCGGCGTTTTTACGAACGTCAAACCGGCGGACAAACACCGGATGAAGAGCTCGTGCGCCTTTTTTTGGAATTGGCGGCCGAGGAGAAGGAAGGGGAAGGAGAAGAGGAATGAAGCCAATTTCCTTGACGATCGCCGGGCTTCATAGCTTTCGTGAAAAACAAACGATCGATTTTACGGCCCTTTGCGACGGCGGCGTATTCGGCATTTTTGGACCGACCGGAAGCGGCAAATCGACGATTTTGGATGCCATCACGCTCGCGCTGTTCGGAAGTGTCGGACGGGCGGCCAATCGGACACAAGCGATCATCAACCACGCTGAAAAGGAACTGTTCGTTTCCTTTACGTTCGAATTGGAAAATGCCGCTGGGGCAAAACGGTACACGGTGGAACGCAGTTTGAAAAGGGCGGATGAATGGCGGACGCGGAGCGCCGTCTGCCGGTTGATCGAACATCAGGCCGAGCCGGTCGTGCTCGCGGACAAGCTCTCTGATGTAGACAAGGCGGTCGTACAGCTGCTTGGTTTGACTATGGAAGATTTTACCCGCGCTGTCGTTTTGCCGCAAGGGAAGTTTGCCGAGTTTTTATCCCTCAAAGGGGCGGAGCGCCGGCAAATGCTGCAGCGCCTGTTCCATCTTGAACGATACGGTGACGAGTTGAATAAAAAGTTAAAAGAGCGGCTCGCCGCCGCGGAGCAGGAATGGCAAAAAATCGAAGCGGAAAAAGCGGGGCTCGGCGATGCTTCGAAAGCGGCGCTTGAGCAGGCAGAAGCCGAGGAGCGGGAGCTTGCGGCGCTGTTTGCCAAGCGCAAAAAAGAGCTTGAGAAAATCGAGGCAGACGTCGAACGGGCGAGGCAGCTTCGGGCGTGGCAGCAGGAAAAAGAAGCGGTTGAAGCGGAATTATCGGCATTGCGCCGGCGGGAGCCCGAAGTGCGGGCGCTTGAAGCGAAAAAAGGGCGGGCCGAGCAGGCGGAGCGCATTTGGCCGTACTGGGAGCAGTACGAACAGATGCGCCTCCTGCAGGCCGCGGCGTTGCAGCGGCAGGAGGCGGCGTTGCGACAGTTGGAGGCGGCCAAAGCCCACTATGAGGATGCCGTGCGCCGCTATGAGCAGGCGCGGCAGGAAAAAGCGCGGCGCGAGCCGGAGCTGTTGGTGCAAATGGAGCGGCTGCGGCAGGCGGAGCAGCTCGAACGGCAAATGGAAACACTCAAGGCGGAGCTCGCCGCCCTCCATGAGGAGTGGAACCGCTTGGCGGACCGGGAAAAAGCGGTGCAGCGTCAGTTCGAGGAAGCGGAGGCCTGGTACGCGCGCGGCTTGGCGCGCCAACAGGAGCTGAAAGAAGAGTTGCAGCGGCATGCCGCTGCGCTCGCTGGCAAAGACGAAATAGAGCGCGCCTGCGAAGAGAAGCGGCGCATTGAGCAAACGGCGTCCGCTCTCGCCCGCGTCGATGTGCAGCTCCAGCAAAAGGAAGCTGCCTGGCGCCAAGCCGAACGAGAGCGGGCTGAGCGGGAGCGCCGCGCCGCCGCTGCCGGCGCCCGCCTTCATCAACTGTTTCAGCTTGTTGAACAAACGCACCATTCCGTCTGCAGCCGGCAACAAGATATCGAAAAGCGGCTGCATGTTTTGCGGCGACAGATCGAGGTGGAGCAGCAACGGATCGAAGAGGCGCAGACGGCCGAACTGGCAGCGGTTCTGGCTGAGCGGCTCCGTCCCGGTGAACCGTGCCCGGTGTGCGGCTCGCGTGAGCACCCGCATCCGTCCGCCAGGCCGCAGACGGTAGCCTCTGGTCGGTTGTCTGAGCTCGAGCAAGAGCGGCAGCGTTGCGAACAAGATTTGCAGACACTGTTCTCATTCAAGGCGCAGCTTGAGCAGCTTGCCGCGCTGGCGGCCAGCCACGGGACACCCCCTGTTCAGGCGGCTGTCCGCCCGGCAGGCGAAACCGTCGATATGGCCGTTGAAGTCCGGGCGCTCGGGCAGGATGTCATTGAACGAAAGGAAGCGGTTTACCGGGCGTTGTCGCAGTGGAATGAGGCGGAAGCGGCGCGGCGTGAAGCGGAAAACGCCTGCCGATGGGCGGCAGCGGATATCGAAGCGCTGCAAGCAGAGAAACAGCGCCTTGAAGAGGAGAAACAGCAGCTTGAACGGCAGTGGCGCGAGGCGCATCCTTCCTTTTCACTGGAAACGATCGCGGTGGTTTACGAGCAGCTGCGCGAACAAGAGAAAATGTGGCGTGATGTACAAAAACGGCTTGAAGACAGCGTTCCATTTTTAGAAGAAAAACAAAGAGCAAAAGAACAGGCGGCTGAGGAGCGTCGCCGGCTTGAAGCGGAGCGGGTGCGCCTCGAATCGCTTATGAGCGCCAAACAGGAGCTGTGGAAAGAATATGAGAGGCAACGGCGCGAGAAGGCCGGACCTGGCCCGGCAGGTGTGCAGCTTCGGGAAGCGGAAGCCGAATGGCGCCGGCTGCAAAACGGCGAACAGCAGGCGTACGATGAATGGCAGCGCGCCCAACAGCAATACCAGGCGACAGAAAGTGAGGCGAAGGCAGCGAAGCAGGCGTGCGAGGAAGCGGCCCGCCGCGAGGAAGAAGCGCTCGCTCGCTGGCGCCGCGCCTTGGCCGGCACTGTGTTCGCTGATGCTGAAGAAGTGCGAATGTCGAGGGCGGCAAAAGCGCAATGTGATGAATGGGACGAAGCCATCCGCCTTTACTGGCGCCAGGTCGAGCAGGCTGAGCACCGCCGCGCCCAGCTGGCGGCTGTCATCGGCGAAGAAGCGGTGAGCGCTGAACAATGGGAGATGATGCAGCAAGTATACAACGAGTTGAAAGCGCACACCGAGATGATGACCGAGCAGCTTGGCGCGGTGCGCGGAAAAGTGGCGGAGCTGAGAAAAAAACATGTCCGTTTTGTTGAATTGGAGGCGAGGCAGGCAACTCTCGGCCGCCAAATTGAGCGGTACAAACAGCTGCAAACGTTGCTTCGCGGCAACAGTTTTGTCGAATTTATGGCGGAAGAGCAACTCGAACAGGTAACCATCATGGCGTCTGAGCGGCTGCAGCAGTTGACGCGCCATCGCTATGCGCTTGAGCTCGATTCGCAAGGCGGGTTTTTGATTCGCGATGATGCCAACGGGGGGGTGCGGCGGCCGGTGTCGACGCTGTCCGGCGGGGAAACGTTTTTGACATCGCTGTCGTTGGCGCTGGCGCTGTCGGCGCAAATTCAGTTGCGCGGTGAATATCCGCTCCGGTTTTTCTTTTTGGACGAGGGGTTTGGCACATTGGATGCCGAGCTGCTCGATACGGTCGTTTCTGCTTTGGAAAAGTTGCATACGCAGCAGCTGGCTGTCGGCGTCATCAGCCATGTCCAAGAGATTCGCAACCGGCTGCCGCGCCGTCTCATTGTCGAGCCGGCGGAGCCGTCCGGCCCCGGCACGCGCGTCCGGCTTGAATGGATGTAACCCGTCTGTCGGGAGCAGTGCTTGGCGGATGCGTTGCCAGCGGCCGCTGCGCCGGCTGGTTAGTCCGGCCCACTGGATTGAAGGAACGGGGGGATAGGGGGCGGTCCTTGCCCCCATTTAGTTGTTGGCGGCCACGTTTTGGTCAGATACATCGGGATCAAACGCATTTGTAAAGCTGATTGCGTTGTTTGTCATGATAAAGTCGCCGGTGTTGAACCCGCCGGATCCAGCCTGCGTTTTCGTGGCGACTTTTGGTGCGATATACAAGCAGTCGCCCATTTGCACGACCGCGCCGCTGCCGACGCTGTTGATTTTGATCGGACCGACGAATGAAGGCATTACAGCTCTTCCTTTCTATATAGACTCCCATGACAAAAAGATTTCGTCACCATCGGAGGAATGAAAATGCCGCTATGTCGAACTCTGAAACCTTGCACATTTTGAAGTTCGGGTATTTTCAGGATAGATGCAATTTGAAGATTTACCATTTGCAACTTTTACCGAGTATTTGATCGACTGTCGGGCGACCGAACAACGCCACTTCCAGACCCATTATATAGGTCTGTGAAGCAGGCGGTTGTTCGGTCCTCCGTCACGCCAAGGCGTGACGGAGAAGCCTGTGGCTTTCCCTCGACAGTCGAAAAGGGGCAAACCGTTTTTCCGTCAGGGGACATGTTAAACTTCCTCGTTGCCTCTATATATCTGCTGCTGACGGCATCGGGCCGGCCAGCTGGCGGATATGTTTGATGCGCGCTTCGCCTTCAGCGATGGAGGTTGAGCCGATGTGGACAACGGCCGAAGAGGAGATCCCTAGCACGCGGATCGACCGGACGGAAATGACCGGGGATTCGTGGAGCGTCTGTTGTGATGCAACCGGCGGCGGGGAAGACCAGCGTGGAATCGGCTTGGTAAAAATCGGGAATGTTTGTTCCCCTTCTGGCCCGAAAAACAGCTCGTATTGCCGCTGCACGGCTAAAGCGCGTGTGCGGGCGGAAATCCGTTCAGAGTCGCCGATTTGCAGCACAGAGCTAATAATCAACGTTTCGGCATGGAGCGCCTGAACGATCGATGTCCGTTTCACGATGCCCCACCCCGAGCCGGCACGAGCGGGACAAACGGGCCGATGATGAGCGATTCCGGCGGCGTATCAAACGCAGACGATAAGTTGATCACATCAGCATCGCCGATTAAAAACAGCGAGGCGCTGGCGACGGCTGTCAAGCGGATGTCCCCGACATGCACGTCGCGGTTAATGACGGTATAATTCACGTTGATTCCTCCCCTGAAGGCAAGTGTTTCAAAAACGCGTCGAGCGATTGTTCAATATCCGCTTTCACTTTTTGGAAGATCTCGTTTTCGACCGTTTCATCGCGATCGCCCGCGGGAACATAGCCTTGGTTTGCTTTCTCTTGCAAATAAAAGCGGATGCGTTCATCCGTCTGTCGGGCGATATCTTGCAAAATAAACTGCCGGTACGTATCATCAAGGCGGCGGTTGTATTGCTGCTCAAGCCGCTTCAATGTTTCTGTCGCCTCACTGTTTAAGTAGGCGGCTACTTTTTCCTGAATCGGGCGCATCAACACCGGCTCCGGCTTTGGGACGACGGTTTTCACCGGTTCGACAGCGAAATCTTCGATGGTGCCGCCGGCCCCCGGTGGGGCGATGCCGATATTGAGCGTTCCTTCGAGCGTTTCCACTTTCAGCTGGTCAAATTTGTATTCAATCCGCTCGATCGTAGTGCGCGGCTGCGATTCCAGCTCCCGCAGCCGGGCTTCGAGAACGGAAAGACGTCGTTCGAGCGTCCGTACTTTGTTTGTCTGCCATAATAAATAGCGGCGCAGTTGGACGAAATAGTCGTATATACTCATGGTGCACCATCATCCTCTCTACATTCCCCTCTTACTTCAATATATGGACGGCCTGTCGTCCTCATCACTTTTTTTCTCTGCATTTAGCGGGTGGCCGAATGGAGAGGAACGAGAGGAGCGGACGGCTGGGCGGCGGTGCCAAGCGGCACGGTCGCTTGCGAAGCCGGGCCAGTGAAACCGCCGGTGTTGGCAAGCGTTGACAATGCTTGGATGCTGCCGGCGCTGCCGATTTGCAAAACGGATGAGTTGGTGACGGAGCCAATCCGCAATTGATGGATGCAAATGCTTTGGCTGATGTAAACATTCAACCTCCTTCTCCTCCTTCATACGTTCCCGACGACATTTTCATCGGCGACATCGGCGTCATTCGTATTCGTATTGCTGTAATAGTTATAGATATGAAGCCCGTCGCCGGTGTTGAACGAACCGGCGCCAGCGAACGTTTTCGTCACGCTTTGCGGGGAAATCGCAAACACATCGCCAATATGGAACACGCCGCTGCTTCCGATGCTGTTCAGTTTGACGACTCCGACAAAAGCCGGCATGTGGGCATGCTCCCTTCCTTGTTTTCTTCGTTGATACTAGTGTATGGGCGCAAGCCGGCTGACGTTCGCCCTAATTGTTCGCGGCGTTGTTCGCGTCTATCATATCCGGATCGCCGGTGTTGGTAAAGCTGACGAACGTATTCGTCTGCAGGAAGTCCCCGTTGTTGCCGCCGCCTGAGCCGGTATTGGATTTCAACGTGCTCTTTGGTGTGATTTGCAAGACGTCGCCGAAATTCACCGTGCCGTCGCCGCTGACATGGGTGATTTTAATTGGACCGCTGATAAATGAAGGCATGAAGAGCCCCCTCCTTTTTCGTCGTGTCGCTATCGTTATTGTATGAAAACGGAGAAAAAACGGTTCAATGCGGGGTGAGAGTCCAATTGAGGAAAGCAGCTCCCGCGTATGATAAAGAAAGGGAACGGGCAGAAAGGAAGGGGAAAGGGGATGCCAGCAATCGTCATTGGTGGGATCAAAGTGACGAACGTAAGCGGCAATGGCACTGTCAACATGGGCGATGTGCTGCAAATCGCTCCGAAAAGCACCACGAAGTCAAACTCAGGTGCCGGCGGCGGCAATACTGGCGATTTCTTGCAAACGAATACGTTTTGCAGCGTCACGAATACGGTCGATCCGGATGTCTTGGACGCCGGGGTGAAAGGAAATAACTAGCTATTGTCGAGACGACTCCCCTAGCGTTCGTTTTTGGAAAAAAGAAGAAACCAGGTTCTTTTTTGGCGCAATGGAGTGGACTATCCAAGAAAGAGGGCTGACTTCAAAAGTCATTTTACGACTTTTGGGACGGCCCTCTTTTTCTTTATGCCATCTTTGTTATATAATACAATTGTGAATTTTCTAAAACATAAAACAGGGGGATGGGAGAATGAACGCACCGCTTGTTCTGACCCATTTTTTAGACCGCGCTGTCGCTCTGTACGGGGACAAGCCGGCGATGATTTGTTCCGGACGGACGGTGACATACAGGCAGCTTGGCGAACGAGTGTCGAGGCTTGCCAACGGGCTGCGGGGGCTTGGCGTTCGCAAAGGCGACCGCGTGGCGTACTTGGCGCCCAACACGCTCGAGATGCTCGAAGGGTTTTACGGTGTGTTTGAAGTGGGAGGGGTGATGGTGCCGCTGAATACGCGGCTGAAACCGGATGATTACGTTTTTATTTTGAATCATAGCGAAACGAAAGTGTTGTTTGTGGATCAGGAGCTGTACGGGCTGATTGCACCGGTCAAAAACAAGCTTGAAACGGTCGAGGAGATCATTGTCCACCATAAAACAGAGGCGGCGATTGATGAAACCGCTTACGAAGAATGGCTCGCCGCCCAGTCGTCAGCGCCGGTTCCGCGCCCGATGATCGATGAGAACGATATATGCAGCTTGCTATATACAAGCGGGACGACAGGCAACCCAAAAGGAGTCATGCTGACGCATCGGAACAACTATTTGCATGCGCTTGTGACGATGCACCATTTGCGTGTGTCCGACCGCGATACGTATTTGCATGTGTTGCCGATGTTCCACGTCAACGGCTGGGGGGCTCCGTTTTATTACACTGCCAACGGAGCAACGCAAATCGGTTTGCGTAAAGTCGATCCGAAAGTCATTTTTGATCTTGTCAAGGAACATCAGGTGACGGTTATGCATATGGCTCCGACTGTGCTCAATATGTTGCTGCAATATTATGAGCAATATCAACCAGATGTCCCGGAAGGCGTGCGGGTCGTCATCGCCGGTTCTGCGCCGCCGCCGGCGTTTGTCGCACGCGTTGAGGAAAAGCTCGGCTGGGAGTTTATCCAGGTGTACGGCATGACCGAATCGTCTCCGCTCAGCACGATTTCGCTCATTCGTCCGCAGCTTGACGGACTGCCTGTGGAGCAAAAGCAGCGGCTGAAAGCGAAAGCCGGCTATCCGATGATCGGCTGCGAGGTGAAAGTCGTCGACGAGAATGGAGAGGAAGTGCCGAAGAATGGACGGGCGATCGGTGAGGTGATTGTCCGCAGCCATGGCGTCATGAAAGGATATTGGAAAAACGAAGAAGCGACCGCCGCAACGATCCGCGACGGCTGGCTGTATACCGGCGATATGGCGACCGTCGATGAATACGGGCATATTGATATCGTCGACCGGAAAAAGGATATTATTATTAGCGGAGGAGAAAATATTTCGTCGATTGAAGTCGAAGGGGCGCTTTATGAACATCCTGCTGTGCTCGAGGCAGCGGTCATTGCCGCGCCGCACGAAAAATGGGGGGAAACGCCGCATGCGTTCGTCGTCGTTCGACCCGGGCATACGGTGAGCGAAGAGGAGCTGATCGCCTTTTCGCGGGAAAAGTTGGCCCACTTCAAAGCGATTACGGGTGTTACGTTTGTGGATGAGCTGCCGAAAACAGCCTCCGGAAAAATTCAGAAAGTACACTTGCGCCGCCAATATTGGGATGCAATCGGAAAATCGGGTCGCTATGTCAACTGATGATACAGGCATGTGTCTTCAGACGGACAGAGGAGAGCGCATCGAATGAAATGGATAAGGCGGCGGGCGTGCCGGCAAGGCGGTAAGGCGTCGCCGATTGCGCAGACGGCTAGGCGGTACTAGGCGGTAGAAAGAAGGGAGAAAGCGATGATCAGATCGACCGAGCGAATCGCCGCGGCGGATGTGTTGCGTGGATTCGCCTTGCTCGGCATTTTGCTTGTCAACATGCGTTATGTTTCCTCGCCGGCGTTATACGACGACGGCGTCAAGGGCAGTGATTTTGACCGAGTTTTCGTTGCCGTCGTGGATGTGTTGTTTGAAGCGAGCGCCTATCCGTTGTTTGCGTTTTTATTCGGGTTCGGGGCGATGACCATGTTCCGCCGGATCAGCAGCCGCGGAAAGCGGCCGATTCCGATTCTGTTGCGCCGCTTCTTTCTTTTGCTTGGGATCGGCATGGCTCATGCGTTTGGCCTTTGGTTTGGCGATATTTTAATCCCCTATGCGGTCGCCGGATTCATCATGTTTTTCTTGTTCGCCGCCCCGCCGCATTGGTGGCGGACGGCGGCTGTCGCTGTCTTTCTTCTTTTTCACGGCCTTATGGTGCTGCTAATGGCCCTCAGCATGTGGACAGGAGGAACGAAACCAGTTGGCGGCCACGAGGCTGAGGCGGCCGCAGCGGTTCGTCATTATCAAAGCGGAACGTTTGGTGATGTGTTTTGGCAACGGTGGAACGACTGGATGTATATCAACGGCGATGGAGGGCTTTTGCTTACGGTGTTGACCGTGCTGCCGTTTTGTTTGCTTGGCGGCTATGCCGCCGACCAACGTTGGCTTGAAGCCGACCGTCACTCGCCAGCCAAGCTGCGCCGCCTGATGAGGTGGGCGCTATGTTTTGGTTTAGCGCTGAAAACCATTCCGTATTGGGCTGGGGTCAACGACTTGACCATGTACATCCAAAACAGCTTTGGAGGCGCCGCATTGGCGGTGTTCTACGCGGCGGCAGCCGTGTTTATCTGCGGGAAACGAAGTTGGCAGCGCGCTTGGCGGTGGTGGCAAGACGTTGGCAAAATGTCGCTCACCCATTACCTCGCGCAATCGCTCGTTTGCACGTCGCTGTTTTATGGTTATGGGCTTGGGTGGTACGGACGCACAAGCGCATGGCAGGAGATGTTGATTGCGTTTGCCTTGTATGCGACTCAAGTGTGGATAAGCCGCTTTTGGTTTGCGCGTTTTCATTATGGCCCGGTTGAGTGGATGTGGAGGTGGGGGACATACGGAACGCGGCCGCCGTTTCGCCGCCGGCCGGGGCAATAAAAACCCCGCTTACTGAACGGACGGGGAAGGCGATTCAAAAATCCTCGTTTGCTGCAAATATTGGTTGATCAATTGGTCAAGCTCTTGGCTGCATTCGATCGTCTCTTTGGCCGTGAACCCATACGTGAGCGCCAATTCAATCATTTGTTGTCGTTTTTCTTCAATTTGCAACAGAACCATTTCCTTCACCATCAATCGTTTGAAATGTTGGTTGAGGCATGCCGCGTCGATGCAAGACGTTTGTTGCATGACGAAAGTCGCAATCGACGCCCTAGTGGAAACTAAACATTATTATACATATCCCGACGAAAAAAGGAAGCGATTCGGGAAAATAAGTGATAAATTTCCTAATTTAGACAAAATTCTACAAAAGCAGGACTTTTTCGCCTCGATGGCGAATATCATCCTCAACGCGCCAAAATGACGAAGACGGGTGGAAGAGAAGAGTTCACGAAGCGTCCGCTGCATAACAAAGAAAGGGAGAGAGGCACGATGAAACTGATCACCGCACTTTTCGATGGAGAAACGTTTGTTGGAGCCGTGCCGCAAGGAGACGACCGGGCGGTTCATTTGCGCCGCGCCGAACGGGCGATGGATGGAACGGAGACGATGCCGACGACGATGGTTGAAGCGATTGCCCAAGGGGAGGAGTTTCTCGTACGGGCGCAAAAAGTGATTGACTGGGCGCTAGGCCATCCGACGCGGGAGTACGTTTATCGCCTCAACGATGTCCGTCTTTTGGCCCCGATCCCACGGCCGGCGAAAAACATTTTTTGCATCGGCAAAAACTATGTTGATCACGCGCTGGAGCTCGGCGGCGCCGATGTGCCGGAGCATTTGATCGTCTTCACGAAAGCGCCGACAACGGTCATCGGTCATGAGGAAACAATTTTGCGCCATGCCGATGTCACGGATGAAATGGACTATGAAGGGGAGCTGGCGGTGGTCATCGGCAAACAAGGGCGGGCGATCCGCCGCGAAGACGCGCTTGATTACGTATTTGGATACACGATCATCAACGATGTGACAGCAAGAGATTTGCAGGAGCGGCACCAACAATATTTTCTCGGCAAAAGCTTGGATACATTTTGCCCGATGGGGCCATGGATCGTGCCAAGCAAATTTGTGCCAAATCCAAACGATTTGCGCATCGAGACACGGGTCAACGGCGAAGTGCGCCAGCAAGCCAACACGAAACAATTGATTTTTTCCATTGAATCGATCATCGAGACGATCTCCAAAGGCATTACGCTTGAGCCGGGCGACATCATCGCGACAGGAACGCCGGCTGGAGTCGGCAAAGGGATGAACCCGCCGCGCTTTTTGCAGACGGGTGATGTCATTGAGGTGACGGTGGAAGGCATCGGCATGTTGCGCAACAAAGTGGGAGAGTAAACGGCGAAAGTGAGGAAGCCCCCATTGATGTTCGAAAGGCGTCCTCTTGAAAGAAAGGGCGTCTTTCGTTTTCGTGAAGTTTGTCAACCGTCCGCCCGCCGTGCTATGATTAGGAAGGAACAAGGAATGATTGGAGGGATGGACGTTGACGCATGCCCATATTACGAGCTGGCTCATCACGATTGTTTTGTTTTTCCTTGCGGTGTCGATGGAGCGGCAAGGGGCGGGCAAAGCCAAGATCGTGCAAATGGTGTTGCGGCTGTTTTACATTCTCACGATCGCGACGGGCCTGCTTTTGCTGCATAGCATTGCTTCGATATCCGCGCTTTATTGGCTAAAAGCGCTTGCCGGGCTGTGGGTGATCGGAGCGATGGAAATGGTTTTAGCAGCTGTAAAAAAAGGAAAAAGCGCGGCGGCAGGATGGACGCAATGGGTCATTGCCCTTGTGGTGACGCTGTTCCTTGGCCTGTTGCTGCCACTTGGTTTTGACTTATTCTAAAGCGAAGCGGCAGCCTTCTATTGGTTGCCGCTTTTGTCGAAGGCGAAAATATGATATGGTAAAACAAACAATGTTTTTTGAATTTTTCGACCTCGTTGGTCAGCGGGAGGGGGCATGATCGTTTATGCGTTGGTTCTGCTGCCGCCGCGCCGAGGAGCTGGATCATTTGCTCAGGGAGCATAGTTCTTCCTTGGATGAGCCGTTGTTTGTCCAAATCGCGGGCAATGATGAGGCAGCAGTGCGCCATGCGGCCGCCGCGTTAGCCCGTCGTTGGCCGCACGCCCATATGGTTGGGATGGCAGGACCGCTGCCAATGGCCGGGGAGGCGAATCTCGCTGTTGGCGTCGCGTCGATGACGTCTTCAACCGTTTCGTCGTTGGCGCTGCCAGCTGATGAGTTTGACCGCCCGGATGGATTGGCGGCGTTGATCGCGGAGGCGGTCGTTCGTCACGATACGACGTTGCTTTTGTTGTTTACGAATCACCGCTCGGCTTTGCCGCCCTTGCTTCGCCGCTTGCCGCTTGCAAACGAACGAATGGTTATCATCGGCTGCGCGCTTCCCGAGGGCAGCGTGTTATTTTCGCCCGACGGTCGGCTTGAGCGCGGAGGAATCGCCGTCTCTTTCAGTGGAACAGCGCTTCGCGGCCACTGTATGGCCCCGTTTTTATGGGAGCCTGTCGGACGATCCTTCTCCATTACGAAAAGCAGTGGCCAACAAATTGATGAGCTTGATGGACAAAAGCCGTCATGGTATTTGGAACGGTATTTAGGCAAAGAATTTATGGACCGTCTGCCGCTTTCCGGAGTGGAATTCCCGTTTCTTATCGAACGAAACGGGCGCGATGTCTGCCTGCCGATTGTCGCTCTCCATTCAGACGGTTCCGTTGCCGTAAGAGGTCACGTCCATGATGGGGAAAAGGTTCGTTTTTCCTATGTTCATGCCCCGTCCCTTTACTGGAGCGCGCGCGACGCCGCCATGCATGCGGCCAAGCAATCGGCTGAGGGGATGTTCTTTTACTACAGCGCGGCGCTCAGTGGGTATACGCGTCCGCTATTTGACGGGGTTATGTCTGCTTTTGGACAGGCTGCATTCTTTCCGGCTGTCGAAGTATTCGTGAAAGACGCACATACAGCTACAGCGGTGTGGACGGCTGCGTTTGCCGCTGTGTCGCTGACGGAGACAGCGGCATCAGCGGAGAACAGTTTGTCGTCGCCATTGCCGGCGCCGCCGGAAGGAATCATGACGCTCGCCCAGCTCATGTCCACGTCCTCACGCGATATGGGGCGCCTGCATGTTCGCCTGCAAATGTCAGAGCAACGCTACAAATCGTTGTTTGAGCATAACACGGACATTGTCTATTCCACAGATTTGCACGGCCGTTTGACAAGCGTCAACCCCGCTTTTGAGCAAGTGCTCGGTTACAAGAAAGAAGAGATTTTGTATACGAATTCGCTCAAGTATATTCATCCGAACGATATCCCCCGTGTTACCCGCTACTTTTATCGGGCGCTGCGCGGAAACGTGCAAACGTACAACTTGGAAATTCCAACAAAATCGGGGGAGCGGCTTCTCTTCCAAATGAAAAACATTCCGATTATTGTTGATGGAAAAAAAGTCGGCATTTATGGCATCGGGCACAACATTACCGAGCAAAAAAAGGCCGAGGAGAAAATTGCTTATTTGGCGTACTACGATCCGGATACGAACTTGCCGAATCGGACGAAATGGATGGAGCTGTTGGCCGGGCAACTGGAGAAAGCGAAGCAGAAACAGCGGAAAATTGCCGTTATTTTGATTGATTTCGACCGGTTTAAATGGATTAACGACAGCGTCGGCCATTACGCCGGAGATGACATTTTGCGCCAGCTTGTCGAGCGCATTCGCCGCGTCTTGCCGCCTAGTGCGGAGCTTGGCCGATTTCATGGCGACAAGTTTTGCTTGCTTTTTCCGCTCAAAACAGAGGCCCAGGCGGCGACGGAAGCGGCGCTCCGCATCGTGCGCGAAGTGGCGCGGCCGATTGTGTACGACGGAAAGGAATTTTTCGTTACGGCAAGCGTTGGTCTAGCGATGTTTCCAGATGATGGAGAGGACGAACATGCACTGCTTCGGCACGCTGATATGGCGGTCAATATGGCGAAAAAAGGCGGGGGCAATCGCGTGGAGCGCTACTGCCCCGAAATGAATGCCGAAATGATGCACCGGCTTGAAATGGACGGCTATTTGCGAAAGGCGATCGAGGAAAACGAACTGTTCCTCTGCTACCAGCCGATTGTCGACGTACATACCGGCGCGGTCATCGCGACGGAAGCGCTGGTCCGTTGGCGGAATCCGAAGCTTGGGCTTGTGCGTCCGGACGAGTTTATTCCGTTGGCGGAAGAGACGGGCTTGATTCATGAAATCGGCCGTTGGGTGCTGCAAACCGCTTGCCGGCAGACAAAGCAATGGCAAAGGGAGACAGGAAACGATAAACTAGCCATTTTCGTCAACGTTTCTGCTGTGCAATTTCAGCACGAACGGTTCGTTGACGACGTGAAGCAAGCGCTCAAGCAGTCGAATTTGTTGCCATCATGTTTGCGTCTTGAACTGACTGAACATTCCATGCTCCGTCATCTATCGAGCACGATGCGCACTTTGGATGAGTTGAAGCGGCTTGGCGTCGGCATCGCCGTCGACGATTTCGGCAGCGGGTATTCTTCGTTTCATTATTTAAAGCAGCTGCCGGCGACGATTTTGAAGATTGACCGGGCGTTTATCGAACGTCTCCATACAAATGCGTCCGACGCCGCCATTGTCAAAGCAATCATCACCATGGGACGCGGGCTCGGACTGGAAACGATCGCCGAGGGAGTCGAGGCATTGGAGCAGCTCGAGCGGCTTCGCGATTTGCAATGCAGTTATGCCCAAGGATATGCGCTCTGCCCGCCGCTTGTCGCTGAGGAGATTGCCGCATACATGACCGGACGCCAGATGAATCAGTTGTAAAGATGCTTGCCCACCGCCTTGAAAAAAGGAGGCGGCAGCCTGTGGCACGAGGCGGAGACGTTCGGTCAACAGCGGGAACCCGCCCGGCCGCTTTTGTCCTCAGCCTATTTGGGCGCAAATCGCCCGTTCGCCGCTGTTGAATGTTATTTCAAATCGGTCGGCCGGCATCGGCCCGCGTTCATAGTAATGATGGACGCTGGCGATTTGCTCTGTATTGTCATAGATCATAAAATTGACGCCGGATGATTTGGCAAACAATAAGCCGTTGTAGCAGTACAGGCAGTCGTAAAGCGAAAACCCAAGATGGTTCAGCCATTGGACGTATTGAAAAAAGGACGGATTGGGAAGCGAGGCAATCCATTGCCGGTACGCGTATGTCAGCTGTTTGCGGAAGCGGATGCGGTCGCCGTCAGTGAGGGGGAAGATGCCGAGGTCGGTCGCGATCGTGCCGTTTTCCTGCCACCGTCCGGACAGCCAATGCCCATAGCGGAACAGTTCAATCCCTTGCTGGGCCATCTCCTCGACTAACGCCGCTTCCTCTGCTTCCTCATCAAAAAACACCCATTCATTGTTGACAAACTCCGCTGTTCCTTGCACGTAAGCCCGCGGCTGTTCAGCAATGCACTGCAGGCGCTCTTCAATATTCAATGTCTCTCATCCTCCTTGTACTTCTCTTTTTTTCCACCTTTTCGTCCGTTTATTCACGTTATTGTTGACATCGGACAATTCATCGAAATGACCCGTGGTGCATAAAATGGAATCATGCCGATGCGGGGAGGGCTAGCGCCTTGGGGAAAATGGCGGCAGCCCACGAGATCCGCAAGAAAAAAGAACGGGCGATCCAAAGAACAATGCGAACAGTTCGGCGAAGAACAGTTGCCTGTCATTTTGATAAGGAAAGGATTGGTTCGTATGTGTGGCATTACTGGCTGGGTGCATTTCGGGCGCGATTTGCGCCGTGAGCGGAAAACGATTGCCGAGATGACAGAGACGCTCGCGAAACGCGGGCCGGATGATACAAATACATGGCTTGACGTCCATGCCGCGTTCGGGCATAAGCGGCTCGTTGTGGTTGACCCGGCTGGCGGCAAACAACCGATGATCCGGAACAAAAACGGACGGCGTTACACAATCGTTTACAATGGCGAGCTGTACAATACGGAAGACATCCGGAAGGAGCTGTTGCATAAAGGTTACCGGTTTGACGGCCACTCCGATACGGAAGTGCTGCTCGCCGCTTATATCGAATGGAAAGAACAATGTGTTGACTGGCTCAACGGCATTTTTGCCTTTGCCGTTTGGGATGAAGAACGGGAGCAGCTATTTATGGCGCGCGACCGGCTCGGGGTCAAACCGCTGTTTTATCGCCAAGATGCCAAGGAGCTTTTGTTCGGATCTGAGATCAAGGCGATTTTGGCCCATCCGGATGTGAAAGCGGAAGTCAATTATGAAGGCTTGGCGGAAGTATTCGGGCTGGGGCCGTCGCGCACGCCGGGGCACGGCGTGTTTTGCGGCATCCAAGAATTGCGCCCCGCGCACGCGTTGACTTTCTCACGCAACGGGCTTCGCATTTGGCGGTATTGGAATGTCGAAAGCGACGTCCATCGCGATTCATTCGAGGAAACGGTCGAAAAGCTGCGCTTTCTATTGACGGATGCGGTCACGCGCCAACTCGTTTCCGATGTGCCGGTCTGCACATTTCTATCCGGTGGAGTCGATTCAAGCGCCATTACAGGGATTGCCGCCAATGCCTTTGCGACAGCTGGAAAAGGGCCGCTTCATACGTACTCGATCGATTATGAAGGAAACGATCAGTATTTCCGGGCAAACGATTTTCAGCCAAACACCGATGCACCATTTATCGAACAGGTGTCAAACCAATTTCAAACGGTTCATCATCGCTGCGTGATCACGCAAGAAGAACTGTTCCGCCATTTGCATGAAGCCGTCATCGTCCGCGACGTTCCGGGCATGGCTGATGTCGATTCGTCGCTTCTTTGGTTTTGCAAACAAATTCGCGAGCAGTTTGTCGTCAGTTTGTCTGGAGAATGCGCCGATGAGATTTTTGGCGGCTACCCATGGTTTCATCGCCCGGACGATTTGGCGCGCAAAGGATTTCCATGGATGCGCTCGATTGAGGCGCGCATCGGGTTGTTAAAGGAAGAATGGCGGCAAAAGCTCCGCCTCGACGATTACGTGCAAATGCGCTATGAACAGACGATTGCCGAAGTGCCGCGCCTGGAAGGGGAAAGTGCGGAAGCAGCGAAGCGGCGCGAGCTGTTTTATTTAAATATGATTTGGTTTATGACGACGCTCCTTGACCGAAAAGACCGGATGAGCATGGGAGCGAGCTTGGAAGTGCGTGTGCCGTTTGCCGATCATCGGGTTGTGGAATATGTCTGGAATATCCCTTGGGAAATGAAAATGTACGGCGGCCGCGAAAAAGGCATTTTGCGCAAGGCGTTGGAAGGGCTGCTTCCGGAGGAGGTGCTCTATCGGAAAAAAAGCCCGTACCCGAAAACGCATCATCCATTGTATACGAAGCTGGTGAAGCAATGGCTTGAACAGCTGCTTCGCGACCGTTCTTCGATTTTACACGAGTTTTTTGACGCGGAAAAGTTGACGGCGCTCGTTGAATCGGAAGGGAAGTCATTCGAGGTGCCTTGGTTTGGACAGCTGATGACCGGTCCGCAACTGCTTGCCTACCTTGGCCAAGTGCACGTTTGGTTTGACCATTACGGCATTCATATTAAAGAATAAGAGCTGCGCTGATGCGCAGCTCTTATTTTTTCGTGGCGGGAGGCTTCATGCCATTTTCGCTTGCGGCGCCACCGTCTTTTTCATCCAGACGCGCGACCGCCAGCGCCGAAGCATCAACAGTCCGCGCAACGTTTACCGTATTTGACTTGCTGTATGTGAAACAAGGCTGTTTGTATATGACGGAAAACGGGCGCGAGTTTGCCATCGGCAGCGGGCAATATTTGCTGTTGATCCCCGACCGCGAACATTACGGACACCGCCCGTGTGAAGAGAAAACGGAGCTTGTTTGGCTGCACTTTTTGCTGCCGGACTACACGGTTGCTCCGGACTGCCCGGCGAGCCGGCAAACGGTGATGGAAAAAGAGGCGACGTACACTGAGCCAATCCAATACCGGCTTTCGATCCGTCAATATGGGGAGCTGAAACAACGGGAGCGCGCCGAACAGCTGCTCGCCCAACTTGTCGAGCCGAACGTGGAGCGGGATATGGACCGGCCGCTCCGACAGCTGCTTTTGTTTGTGGAATTTCTTTGGCACTTGCAAAAGCAGGAGCTGTCCGTCCCAAGTGCAGCGGAACAAGTCAGTGCGGCGGCGGTGGCGTACATCGAACGACATTTCAACGAGCCGATTACGCTCGAAATGCTTGCGAAAGGGCTCCGTTTTCATCCCGATTACATCACCCGCTGTATGCAAAAAACGATGGGCATGGGATTTAGCCGTTATTTGACGTATTACCGCCTGTCGAAAGCCAAGCAATGGCTTGCGGAAACGAATGAAACAGTCGAGGCGGTTGCCAAGCGGGTCGGCATTGATGATGGCGCGTATTTTTCGCGTGTATTCAAAAAGATGGAAGGGATGACCCCGACCGAATACCGGCGCATGGCTAGGCGTACATAAAACCGGCGCAGCGAACCGCTGCACCGGTTTGTGATCAAAGCAACACATGGCTGCGCCATCTTACCAGCTTTCAACTTTATAGAGCACAAACCCATACGGAGGCAAAGAGGCGCAAAGCGTTTCCGCCTCGGCCGCAAACCGCTCTCCGGTCAAGAGGTCAACAAGCCATTTTCCGCGAAGGTCGAGCGGGAGCGGAATGTCGGCGGCATCATTGCTTCGGTTGATGATGACGAGCACGGTTTCAGCGCCGTCAATTTTTTCATACACGAGATGGTTAGGGTTGTCGTCGGCGGAAAGAAAGGAGACATCTCCGCGCCGGAGCGCCCGGTGCTGCTTCCTTAGCGCAATCAGCCGCTTGACATGCGCCAACAGTTCGCGGTTTTGGTGCTCCGGATCCCACACCATACATTTCCGGCACTCCGGATCGTTTCCGCCCGTCATGCCGATCTCATCGCCATAGTAAATGCACGGCGAACCGGTGAACGTCAGCTGGAACAAAAACAACAACTTCGCTTTGCGGACGTCGCCGCCGCAAACCGTAAGCAGCCTTGGTGTATCATGGCTGCCAAGCAAGTTGAATGTCGCTTCGTTCACCTGTTTCGGATACGAATGAAGAAGTCGGATCATGATATCGGCAAACTGGCGGGCGCTGATTTCCTCTTTCGCGAAAAAGCGAAGCGCCCCGTCCGTGAACGGGTAGTTCATGACGGCGTCAAACTGGTCGCCGCGCAGCCAAGGCATGGCGTCATGCCAAATCTCGCCGAGAATGTACACATCGGGCTTTAGCGCCTTCACTGCCTGCCGGAATTCGCGCCAAAATTGATGATCGATTTCGTTCGCCACATCGAGCCGCCAGCCGTCAATATCAAACTCGCGAATCCAGTATGTCGCGACATCAAGCAAGTAGCGCTTCACTTCCGGATGAGCGGTGTTGAGTTTCGGCATGTGCGGCACGAACGCAAATGTGTCGTAGTTCGGGCGCGGCTCGGTTTGGAGCGGAAACTCGCGAATATGGAACCAATCTTTATACCGAGAGGCTGCGCCGTTTTTCAGCACATCTTGAAACGGGGCAAACTCATAGCCGCAATGATTGAAGACCGCATCGAGCATGACGCGGATCCCTTTTTCATGGCAGCGCTTGACAAGTGTTTTCAACGTCTCTTTGTCCCCAAAGTGCGGGTCGATTTCAAAATAATCAGCGGTGTCGTATTTATGATTCGACGGTGCGCGGAAAATCGGTGTCAAGTAAAGGCCGGTGATGCCAAGGTCAGCCAAGTAATCGAGATGGTCGATAATTCCTTGCAAATCCCCCCCAAAAAAACTTGTCGGCGTTGGGTCTTCGCTTCCCCACGGCCGCGCTCCTTCCGGACTGATGGCCGGGTTGCCGTTGGCGAACCGCTCAGGGAAAATTTGATACCATACGGTGTCTTTTACCCAGCCCGGCGCTTGGAACAGGTCGACCCGATGAAGAAAGGGAAAGCAAAAGTAGTAAGCGGTGTCGTCACTCGGAGCTTCATGGTAAAATCCTTTTTCCGTATAGACCAGTTGTTCGCCCCCAGCTCGAAGCACAAACCCATAGCGCAGCCGCCGATATGGCGGTCTGACCTCGGCGAACCAATAGTCAAATCGTTCGTCGCTTCCCGTTTTCTGCATCGGCATCGTTTGAAACTGCCAGGCGCCGTCTTGCCACTCGTACGGGTCGCCGTGCAACAGCTCCACCCGATCAACATCATCTTTTTTTGTCCGAAGCCGAAGATGAAGCGTTTCGCCATCATAGGCATAGGCGAAGTTGTCAGTCGGGCGGTGGTGAATGGCTTCTTTTTGCATCATCGTTCCCCCTCTTGAATCCAATTTGGGTAAAAGCAATCGTTTGCATGATAGACTTCCGTTAAACAAAGCGTACGCCAATGTAAAAAAAAAGTCAAATTTCATAGAAAATAAGCTTGTAAAATGAAAAATAGACGATATAATAGAGTTGAAAGGTGCAATCGTTTTCATTGGAGTGATTGCGATTTTAATGCGCAAACGGTTTCGCTATGGTTGCACTGAAAAAGAGTCGATCAAAAGAGGAGGGAGAGCATGAAGAAAACATTGTCTTTGTTTCTCATGGCTGTGCTGCTCGTGGGCGTGCTCGCTGCCTGCGGACCGAAACGGGACGTTCAACAGCCGAAAGAAAGTCAAGGAACGACCGAAAAGGCGGAAAAACCGGACAAACTGGTCGTTTGGGTGAACGACGACGAAAAGCAGAAACAAGCATTAAAAGATATTTTCCAAAAGTACACAGAAAAAACCGGAATCAAAATTGAGATGGTTGGGGTCAACATGCTCGATCAAACGAAAAAACTAGCGCTCGACGGACCGGCTGGCAAAGGGCCGGATGTGTTCTACCAGCCGCATGACCGCATCGGCGACATTGTGCTGCAAGGATTGGCCGATCCAGTCGACCTTGGTGATGCGAAAGGCGAGTACAGTCCGACGGCCATCAACGCGGTCACCTATGACGGAAAGACGTATGGCGTGCCGCTGGTCGTTGAAACATACGGCGTGTTCTACAATAAAAATTTAGTGCCGGAAGCGCCGAAAACGATGGATGACTTGATGAACATCGCCAAGGAAAAAACGAATGCGGCCAAAGACCAATACGGCTTTTTAATGGAAGCGACGAACTTCTATTTCGTTTATCCGTTCTTCGCCGGCTATGGCGGCTATGTGTTTAAAAATGAAAACGGCAAATACGACATAAGCGACATTGGGCTCGCGAATGATGGAGCCGTCAAAGGAGCCGAGCTCGTCCAATCGTGGTTTAAAAACGGCTACATTCCGAAAGAAATCACCGGCGATATTATGAACGGGCTGTTTACGAAAGGAAATGTGGCCGTTGCCATCACCGGACCATGGAACATCCCGTCGTATAAAGAAGCGTTGGGCGACAAATTGGCGACGGCGCCGCTGCCGGTTTTGGACAACGGCGAGCATCCGAAATCGTTCGTCGGCGTAAAAACATGGATGTTATCAGCCTATTCACAAAACAAAGAATGGGCGGTCGACTTCATGAAGTTTGTCACGAACGAAGAAAACTCGCTCCACTACTATGAAGTGGCCGGTGAAATGCCAGCAAACCAAAAAGCGTTGACGAACGAAAAAATCACGAACGACCCGCTGATCGCCGGCTTTGCGGAGCAAATCCAATACGGCGAGCCGATGCCGAACGTGCCGGAAATGTCGCAAGTGTGGGAGCCGATGGGCAATGCGTTGCAATTTATCGCGAAAGGCGACAACCCGAAAGCGGTGCTCGGTGAGGCAGTGAAAACGATTCAAGATAAAATCGCCGCCAGCGGCGCTGGAAAATAACGAGTGATGTCGTGGTGGATAGGATCAGCCCTATCCACTATTCTTATCCATATGATAGGGGGGATTGGAATGCCGGAAGCAAACGTCCGCCATCGGCCGGCGGTGGCGATGGCGCTGTCTTTGTTGTTTGCCGGCCTTGGGCAGTTGTACAACCGCCGGTATGTCAAAGGCATCTTGTTCATCATCATTGAAGCTTCGTTTTTGCTGACGTTTTACAACTTTTTAAACATCGGGCTGTGGGGGCTTGTGACGCTTGGCGAAATCCCGATGTTGGATCATTCGATTTTTCTGTTGATTCAAGGGTTGATGTCGGTCATCATCATCGCATTTGCCGCCGCCCTGCATATTGCGAACATCATTGATGCACGCAACGACGCCCGCCGCCGGCAAAGGGGCGAACCGTTTCCGTCGCTGTGGGAATCGTGCCGCAACGCTTGGGATAAAGGATTTCCGTACATCTTTGTCACGCCCGGGCTTGTGATGCTGTTGTTTATCGTCGTGCTGCCGCTGTTGTTTATGGTGTCGCTCGCCTTTACCGACTACAACTTGTACCACTCGCCGCCGCGGCATTTATTGAACTGGGTTGGATTGGAAAATTTCAAAAACTTAGTGTCGATTCCGATTTGGAAAAGCACGTTTTTCAGCGTCCTCGCCTGGACGATCGTTTGGACCGTGGTGGCGACGACGGCGCAAATCGCTCTTGGCCTGTTGTTGGCGCTTCTTGTCAACGACCCGCGCATCAAGTTCAAACGTTTCATCCGCACGGTGCTCATTTTGCCGTGGGCCGTGCCGGCGTTTGTTACAATTTTAGTGTTTGCGGCGATGTTTAACGACAAATTCGGCGCCATCAACCGTGAAGTGTTGAGTTTGTTCGGATTGTCGATCCCATGGATGACCGACCCGTTTTGGACGAAAGTCGCGCTCATTTTGATTCAGACGTGGCTTGGCTTCCCGTTCGTCTTTGCGCTGTTTACCGGCGTTTTGCAAAGCATTTCCCGCGACTGGTACGAAGCGGCCGACATCGACGGGGCGACGCGCTGGCAAAAGTTCAAATCGATCACGCTGCCGCACGTCCTGTATGCGACCGCACCGCTGTTGATTATGCAATACGCCGGCAACTTCAACAACTTTAACATCATCTATTTGTTCAACGACGGGGGGCCTGCGGTGCGCGGGCAAAACGCCGGTGGCACCGACATTTTGATTTCTTGGGTGTACGATTTGACGTTCACGACGAACAACTACAATATGGCGGCGGCGATCTCGCTCATCATCGGCTTGATCGTCAGCGGGTTTGCCATTTACCAGTTCCGGCGCACCCGTTCCTTTAAAGAGGAGGGGAACATTTGATGAACCGCAAATGGAAATCGCGCGTGGAAGTAGCGCTCATTTATTTGTTTATCGCCTTCATGTTTGTCGTCATCGCCTATCCGCTCCTTTGGACGATCAGTATGTCGCTCAATCCAGGAACGAGCCTGTATTCGGCGTCGCTCATCCCGGAGAAGTGGTCGTTTGAGCACTATAAGTGGTTGTTTACCAGTCCGAACAGCGATTATTTGCTTTGGTATAAAAACAGCTTGTTTGTCGCTGCGGCCAATGCGGTGTTATCTGTCTTTTTCACGGCGCTCATCGCCTATGCGTTTTCGCGCTACCAATTCGTCGGGCGGAAAACGGGGCTGTATTTGTTTTTAGTGTTGCAAATGTTTCCATCGCTCATGGCGATGGTCGCGATCTATATTTTGCTCAATATGCTCCATTTGCTCGATTCGCTTTGGGGGCTCATTCTTATTTACGTCGGGGGGCAAATCCCGTTTAACGCGTGGCTGGTCAAAGGCTACTTTGATACGATTCCGCGCGAGCTGGATGAGGCGGCGCGCATCGACGGTGCCGGCCACTTCGGCGTCTTTTTCCGCATTATGCTGCCCTTAGCCAAGCCAATTTTAGCCGTTGTCGCCTTGTTTAACTTCATGGCGCCGTTCACCGACTTTTTGCTGCCGTCGATCGTGTTGCGCGACCCGGACAAATTTACATTGGCGGTCGGGCTGTTTAACTTCATCAGCGACCGGTTTGCGAACAACTTCACCCGCTTTGCCGCCGGCTCGATTTTGATCGCCGCGCCGATCGCCGTCGTCTTTTTGTTCCTGCAACGGTATTTGATTTCCGGCTTAACGGCCGGTGGCACAAAAGGGTAAGAACCGCTATCATAAATAGTGGGCTTACCCGTTTCCGAATGAGCAAATGAATCGGGAAGGGAGGAATGGAAATGGGGAACCGGCTCTTTATGCTGCTCGTCCTTCCGTTCCTTCTTTTTTATGCCTGGCCGGTGCAGGCGGCGGAGAAAGAAGAACGGACGTGGCAAGATGAAGCGATTTATTTCATTATGGTCGACCGGTTTAACAATATGGATCCGACGAATGACAAGGGCGTCAATGTCAACGATCCGAAAGGGTATTTCGGCGGCGACTTGAAAGGGGTGACGGCGAAACTCGATTACATCAAGGAGATGGGATTTACGGCCATTTGGCTGACGCCGATTTTCGAAAACATGCCGGGCGGATACCACGGGTATTGGATCAAAGATTTTTATCGCGTTGATCCGCATTTCGGCACGCTGGATGATTTGAAGACGCTTGTCAAAGAAGCGCACAAGCGCCATATGAAAGTCATCTTGGACTTTGTCGCCAACCATGTCGGCTACGACCATCCATGGCTTCGCGACCCGGCGAAAAAAGATTGGTTCCATCCGAAAAAAGAGATTTTCGACTGGAATGATCAAACACAACTAGAAAACGGATGGGTGTATGGGCTGCCGGATTTAGCGCAGGAAAATCCAGAAGTCAAGAAATATTTAATCGATGCGGCCAAATGGTGGATCAAAGAAACGGACATTGACGGCTATCGCCTCGATACGGTGCGCCATGTGCCAAAATCATTTTGGCAGGAGTTCGCCAAAGAAGTGAAATCGGTGAAACAAGACTTTTTCCTTCTTGGCGAAGTGTGGAGCGACGATCCGCGCTATATTGCCGAGTACGGCCAATACGGCATCGACGGTTTTGTCGATTATCCGCTGTATGGCGCGGTGAAGCAGTCGCTTGCTAGGCGCGATGCATCGCTCCGGCCGTTGTATGACGCCTGGGAATACAACAAAACGTTTTACGACCGCCCGTACTTGCTCGGGACGTTTTTGGACAATCACGATACCGTGCGGTTTACGAAACTTTCGATTGACAACCGCAACAATCCGATTTCACGCATCAAGCTGGCGATGACGTATTTGTTCACCGCCCCTGGCATCCCGATCATGTATTACGGGACCGAAATCGCCATGAACGGCGGCCAAGATCCGGACAACCGCCGCTTGATGGATTTCCGCGCCGATCCGGAGATCATCGATTACTTAAAAAAAATCGGCCCGCTCCGCCAACAGCTGCCGTCTTTGCGGCGCGGCGATTTTACGCTCCTGTATGAAAAAGACGGCATGGCGGTGTGGAAACGGCAATATGAAGATGAAACAACGGTTATCGCCATCAACAACACGGGCGAAACGCAGCACGTTCACCTAACGAACGACCAGTTGCCAAAAAACAAGGAACTGCGCGGCTTTTTATTGGACGATCTCGTCCGCGGCGATGGCGACGGATACGATCTTGTGCTCGACCGCGAAACGGCGGAAGTGTACAAGCTGCGGGAAAAAACTGGGATCAACGTTCCGTTTATCGCCGCCATCGTATCGGTTTACGTATTGTTTCTTTTGTTTTTGTATTTGGTGAAAAAACGGGCGAAGCGGATGCCGGAATAGAGGGAAAGGAGGGACCTTATGACCGTTACGATTAAAGATGTGGCGAAACGCGCGAACGTTGCGCCGTCAACCGTCTCGCGCGTCATCGCCGACAGCCCGCGCATCAGCGAGAAGACGAAGCAGCGGGTGCGCGAGGCGATGAAAGAGCTCGGCTATCATCCGAACTTTATCGCCCGCAGCCTCGCGAGCCAAATGACGCAAGTGATCGGCATCGTCATGCCGAGCTCCGCCGACCAAGCGCTGCAAAACCCGTTTTTCCCGGAAGTCATCCGCGGCATCAGCAAAGCCGCCCATGAAAAGCGATATGCTTTGCAAATGTCGACCGGAGAGAAAGAGAACGACATTTACGAGCGAGTCGTGGAGATGCTGCAAGGACGGCGCGTCGACGGCGTTATTTTGCTTTACTCGCGGCAAAACGATAAGCTCATGAAGTACTTGTTAAAGCATGGCTTTCCGTTCGTCGTCATCGGCAAACCGCACCAAAAAGCGGAACAAGTGACCCATGTCGACAACGACAACGTCCAGGCGGGGAAAGATGCGGCAAACTGGTTGATCGCCCGCGGGCACGAACGCATCGCGTTTGTCGGCGGCAATCCGCAATATTTGGTGACCGTCGACCGCCAAACCGGCTACGCCGCGGCCTTGCAGGAGGCGGGGCTTCCGTACCGGCCGGAATACGTCGTCCATGCAGAATTTTTGCAGGAAGGCGGCCAAGAGGCGATGAAGGAGCTTCTTTCGTTGCCTGAGCCGCCGACCGGGCTTGTCGTCGCCGATGATCTCATGGCGCTCGGCATCTTGAAAACGCTTGATGAAATGGGGCTTGGCGTCCCGGAAGATGTTTCGATCGTCAGCTTCAACAACACGCTGCTCGCCGAAATGTCGCGTCCGCCGCTCACGTCGGTTGACATCGGCATTTTTCAGCTCGGCTACGAAGCGGCGAAAAGTTTAATTGAGAAAATCACCAACCCGAATGAACCGATCAAACGCATCATCATCCCGCACCGGCTCGTGGAGCGTGGGTCGTGTGCACAGCGTTAGAAAGAAGCGGTGTTGGCAAAGAGACGTCCGTCGTATTGGCGGGCGTTTTTTGTTTTCGAGCATGATCATATTTTCATTTTGGTCACCATGCAAAAGTATTGTGGACAGCGTATGTTCAGGTTTGGAAGGAAGAAACGAAAAAATTAAGGGAAAATTAAGCAACCCTTTGGATAATCGGAGTGTCGATGCTTATTTGAAATGGAGAAAGGGGAATGCGAAGTGAAAAAATGGATCATCGCGTTGGTCGCGATTGTGGCTGCAGCCGGCGCCGGCGGTGCATGGTACTTCACGCAGGCCAAAAGCGAGCCCGCCATGGCTCAGACGGCGACCGCTTCAGTGCAAAAAGGAACGTTGGAAGTGAAAGTGAGTGGATCGGGAACGGTTGAGTCCGTAACGAGCACGGACATTCAAGCTGACGGCAGCAAAGAAGTGGATGAAGTGCTCGTTTCCGAAGGGGAAACCGTGACGAAGGGGGAAGACCTCATTACATTTACTGATGGCAGCGATCCGATTGAAGCGCCAGCAGCTGGAACGATCACCTCGCTCGACGTGGAAGAAGGAGACCGCGTCAATGACGGACAAGTCGTCGCCCATCTCACCAATTACAGCGATTTGCAAGTAAAAGTGCAAGTGGATGAGCTTGATATTCCAAAAGTGAAGGTCGGACAAACCGCTGCGATTAAGATCAACGCTTTTCCTGAGGCGACATATACCGGAAAGGTCACCTCCATCGCCAAAGAAGGGACGGTTTCGAACGGTGTGTCGACTTTCGATGTGACGGTGCACATCGATAAACCGACGAATGTGAAAATCGGCATGACAGCGGAAGTAAGCATTTTAGTCGAAAAGAAAGATAATGTGTTGTATGTTCCGATCGAAGCGGTTCACACGATGAATGATGAAAAGTTTGTGCTTGTCGTCCAACAGTCGGCGGACGGGAGCAGCACGGCTGTGCGCCAAACGGTGAAAACCGGCATTAGCAATGAAGACAACATTGAAATTACCGATGGATTGAGCGAAGGGCAAATCGTGAAGCTGCCGAGCGTTTCTACTTCCTCCAGTACGAATAATCCAGGGCGGCAAGAAAGAATGATGGGCGGGATGCCAGGGATGGGCGGCATGCCAGGAGGCGGAATGAACCGTCGGACAGGTGGCCAGCCATGAGAGGAAGGAGGAGAATCGTATGTTGATGATTGATATTCAAGGGATGACGAAAGCGTACCGTTTAGGAGGAGAAACGGTGCATGTGCTGCGCGGGGTTTCATTGCAAGTCAAACGAGGGGATTTTGTTGCGATTGTCGGTCCCTCTGGTTCGGGCAAGTCGACGTTGATGAATATGATCGGCTGCCTTGATCGCCCGGATTCCGGCAGCTACCGGCTCGACGGGAAGGAAGTCAGAACGATGAAAGAGGATGAACTCGCCGTCATTCGCAATCAAAAAATCGGATTTGTATTTCAAAATTTCAATCTTCTATCCAAACTGACGGCGCTGGAAAACGTTGAGCTTCCCCTCATTTATCGGGGAGTGAAGGTGAAAGAAAGGCGAGCCATTGCCTATGAATGCCTTGAAAAAGTGGGGCTGCAGGAGCGAGTCCACCATTTGCCCAACCAGCTGTCAGGCGGCCAACAACAGCGCGTCGCCATTGCCCGCGCTCTTGTCGGCCATCCGCCGATTTTGCTCGCTGACGAGCCGACCGGCGCGCTTGACAGCAAAACAAGCAAAGAGATTATGCACATCATGAAGCAGCTCAATGAGCAAGGGCATACGATCGTACTCATCACCCATGATTGGGAAGTCGCCAGAGAAGCGAAGCGGATCGTCCGCATTCAAGATGGCGAGTTGTTGGAAGAAAGAGGTGAGTTCGTTGGGGCTTCTTCCATCCATTAAAATGGCGTGGCGCAGCATTCGCGGCAACAAGTTGCGCTCCTTTTTGACGATGTTGGGCATGATCATCGGCGTATCGTCCGTCATCGTGCTCGTCTCCATCGGTCGAGGCTCAAGTGAGCAAGTGACAAGCCAAATCAATCAGCTCGGAACGAATTTATCTTAATTAGGCGAGAAGACTCCCACTTCAACGAAGCGAAGCGGAGTAAGTGGGAGATGAATCGCCTTAACTATATTTTGCTGAAAATAGGAT